>JANMYN010000529.1:0-1530 GCA_031382195.1 Betaproteobacteria bacterium | reverse complement strand
TCCGGGTTGCGCGGCGGCTCGACGATCAGCATTTGGTCGAAGCCGATGCCGACGTGGCGATCCGCCAGCCGACGGATGCTCACCGCATCGAGTGTTAATGGCACCCGGGTAGCATCCACGACGACGAAGTCGTTGCCCGCGCCGTGCATTTTGGTGAATTTCATGCGCACAGGAACATCATCCTGTAACAAGGGACTTGAACATGAGGTAATCGTCCATGAAAAATCCGTTGCCGATATCGACTTTCATGGTTTTCGCCACTACGAAGCCGACACGCCGGTAAGCGGCAACCGACCCGTGGTTGTATTTATTGACCTGAAGAGTCAGATTGTCCATGCCTTGCCGCCTGGCCAGCTTTGTCACGTGATCGATGAGCGCCGCGCCGTAGCCTTGGCCACGGATCAGCTGATGCACGTAGAGCTTGTCGAGTTTCATCGTGCGCGCGTCGCTCCCGCGTTCGTAACTCGCGAATCCGCATAGGTCTCCACGCACCTCGAGTTTGTCCCACCAGGCTTCGCCGGCTTGCAGTTGCATGCGGATTGCCGCCGGCGAATAGCGCTGTGCCAGCATGTATTCTATCTGCCGGACGGTGATGATCCCTGGATAGTGCTGCATCCAGATCTCACGCGCCAGTGCGCAAACCGGCGCAATGTCCGCTGCGCGCACCGGGGAAATGCGGAAAGCGATCGGGTCGGCCATGCTCATGCGCAAATCCTGGTGAGATTGGCATTGGCGAACATCAGTAGAACCTCGGCTCGCCTGGCGGGCGGGTCTTGAAGCGTTTGTGCAGCCAGTAATATTGTTCGGGCATTTCGCGCGCGCGCGCCTCGATGAAAGCATTCATGCGCCGGGTGTCGTCCTCCACGCTCGCCCCGGGGAAATCTTCCCACGCGGGATAAAAGCGCGTGACGTAGCCACCGGCTCCAGGCAATTGGCGGGTGATGCACGGAACAACGCGGGCGCCGGTCAGGCGCGCCAGGCGCGACAGGCCGGACACGGTCGCCGCTGGCACGCCGAAGAAAGGCACAAACAGCGAATCCTTCAGGCCGAGATCCATGTCCGGAAGGTAGAAAAAAGCGATCCCCTTGCGCAAGCCGCGTATGACCGGACGCAATCCGTCTTGCCGGGAAACCAGCACGCTCTCCCCGAATCGGGTGCGACCATGCAACAGGATCCGGTCGAGCGCCGGGCTTTTTTGACGCGAGTACATCGACATCATGTCGTATTCGATCGAAATGCGGATGCCGCCCATGTCGAGGCCGACGAAGTGCGGCGCCAGGACGATCAGCGGCTGGCCGTGCTCGCGATCGAGGTGATCGCGCCCTTCGAACGCGACCAGTCGGCGAATCCGTTGCTCGGAACCCCACCACAGGACGCCGTGCTCCAGGACGGTTCGTCCGAAGGCACGAAAATGCCGGCGGGAAAGCTTTTCGCGGTCCTTGTCCCGCATCTGCGGGAAGCACAAGCGCAGATTCGTGCGGACCACCCGCCGGCGTTCCCAGGCCAGCCAGTAAATCAGCATGCCGAAGC
>JANMYN010000522.1:0-2509 GCA_031382195.1 Betaproteobacteria bacterium | reverse complement strand
CACGGCCAGCGGCCGTAGTCGACGGCCATGGCGGCGAGGCTCGCTTCGTTGATGTCGACGATGACGATCTGCGGATCGGCCCGCGGTTGCACCAGCCGATGGCGGATCATGATGTCGTAGGTCTTGTGGCGCATGTCCACCACTGTATGCAGCGCGAACGCGTCAAGGATCGCGAACGCAGTGAACGCCGCCGCCAGATAGAGATAAAAATTGTTCTTGAGCCGGCGGGCGATCAGATCGATCATGCGGCGCAAGCCGCCGCCGATGACGCGCACGAAAAAGACGCTGGGTTTCATTCAGGACCGAGTCAGGGATTGTTCTGCGGACCGATTATAGCCTCCCTCCCCCACCCTCACCGGCAGCCGATCGCACCGAATTGCGGTGTCGCCACCCGGGTCTATTCGCTACAATCTGCCGCTGGTTCTTTCGTGCAAACGCATTCAACCCCGGTCGACTCCATGATTCGCCTGCACCGTTACTTCTGCCTTATTTTCGCGATCGGCGCCGGCGCCGCCACAGCAGCCGACTACGATTGCCTGATCGAGGCGCGCCAGAAAGTCGATATCCGCAGTCCGGTGGAAGCGGTAATCGAATCGGTACAGGTGCGACGTGGCGATCTGGTCAAGAAAGGCCAGGTGATCGCCACGCTGGAATCGGGGCCGGAACGCGCCGCACTGGAACTGGCCAGATCGCGGGCAACCATGCAGGGCGAACTGCGGGCGGCAGAGGCGCGCGTCGACCTCACGCAGAAAAAGCTGGTGCGCGCGGAAGAGCTCTACAAGCAGAATTTCGTTTCGGTTAATGCGCTCGACGAGGCGCAGGCGGATTTTCGGCTTTCCACGGAACAACTCCGACAAGCGCAGGAAAACCAGAAGCTGGCAGTACTCGAAGTCAACCGAGCCAGAGAAGTACTGGCGATGCGCACCATCACGAGCCCGTTTTCCGGAGTCGTGGTCGAAATCACCCAGAAACCCGGCGAATTCTCGGGCAGCAACAGCAAGGATCCGATTTTGAAGCTGGTCGAGATCGATCCGTTGAACGTCGAAGTCGTCCTGCCGGTCAGCCGCTACGGCCAGATCGCGGTGGGTTCGCGCGGTGACGTGATGCCCGAGGCGCCAATCGGCGGGCGCTACAGCGCCACGGTGTCGGTTGTCGATCGCGTCGTCGACGCTGCCAGCGGGACCTTCGGTGTGCGGCTTGAATTGCCCAACCGCGCGCGACAGATTCCCGCTGGCGTGCGCTGCCGGGTGCGGTTCAAATGATCCGACGCCTGCTTCAGGGTTTGTTGTTTGCCGTTGCGAGCTGGTTTTGCCTGGGCCTTCCACCCTTGGGTGCGGCACATGCAGCGCAGGCCGTCCTGAATACCGAAGTAGCGCCGGCCAAATGGAAGGCGGTGCGCCTGAAGAACCTGCCGCAGGGAGCCGCAGTCGGACTGGCCGTGGCAAGCAGCGGCACCGTGGGACTCATATTCGTGCATCGGGACGAACTGAAGCGATTTCCCGCTGCCGTGAATCCCTTGTTCCAGGGGACTGTGGAAAGAAAACTGGAATTCAGCGTGATCATTCCGGCGGCGGGTGACTATTACGTCATATTCGACAACCGCCAGGGCACGGAAACCAGGAAAGTGAAAATCCTGATTCGCGCCGAGCGGCCCCGCCGTCCCGACGCCAAGCCGCCGTCAGCCGTGCCCGAGCGAAAAAAAGAAACCCCGATCTGATCGGCCCGGCTCACTCACCGCGACCGGCAAACGCCAGGATATCTCCAAGGTAATCGTCGAGGTCCAGCAGTTCGCGGCGCGCGCGCGAATGCGAGAATTCCGCGCGCCATTGGGCCACGCGAAACAACGCCTTGCCCAGCCGGGTGGGCAAGCGGTCGAGGTGACGAAAACGCGCCGCGGCAATCGCGAAATACGATTTCATCAGATCTTCCTCCACCGCGAGAATGGCTTCGCAGCTCCCCGGATCGCCCTGGCGACCGCATCGGCCGAACAATTGCCGGTCGATGCGGCCCGAGTCATTGAGTTCGGTCGCAATGACATGCAAGCCGCCGGCTTCGGCCACACTACGCTCGAGCTTGATGTCGGTGCCGCGTCCGGCCATGTTGGTGGCCACGGTAATCCAGCCGGCCATGCCCGCCTGTGCCACGATTTCCGCTTCGTGCTGGTCCTGGCGGGCGTTGAGCAGCCGATAAGGCAGGCCTTTCGCATCGAGCAAAGCCGCCAGTTGCTCGGAGGCCGCCACGGAACGCGTGCCGATCAACACAGGCCGGCCCTTTGCACGATGTGTTTCGATGCTGGCGATGACTGCTTTCCATTTCAGTGTGGTCGTACCATAGATCTGATCGGCATACCGGATTCTGCGGCCGGGTTTGTTGGTGGGAATCTTTGCTACGCGCAGGCGGTAGACCGCCCACAGTTCGCCAGCCACTTCGGATGCCGTTCCGGTCATGCCCGCCAGGTGCAGATAGCGGCGAAAAAACCGCTGATAACTGATGCGCGCCAGGGTGTCCT
>JANMYN010000500.1:0-7924 GCA_031382195.1 Betaproteobacteria bacterium | reverse complement strand
AGTCCCATGGGAAGGCACGTTGTGTGTGCCTTCCCAGGTCGAGTTGCGCAGTCGCCCCATCGAGGCAGGCAGCGCAGGGGCACCCCGTGAACACGGGGCGCGGCATCAGGGGCGGCCTTCTTTCGGTTACCTTTCTTGGCCGCGCAAGAAAGGTGACCAGCCGCCGGGCTGCCCCCGGCTTCCGTCAGGCCAGTTCTGCCACCTTAACGTTTCCGAATCAAACTCTAATTCTGCCGCGCGATACGCCAATCAACGCATTCGTCGATAAATATTCTCAAAAGGCAGCGGCGACGAGGCGGTCTTTCGCCTGCTCAAGAAAACTGATGACCTGTTCCCGATTGACGGAAGGGAAGCCGGCCAGAAAATCATCGATTGAATCCCCCGCTTCGAGATAGTCAAGAAGCGTCTGAACCGGTACTCTCGTGCCCGAAAAGACCGGACTGCCCCCATCACATCGGCATTGCAGGAAATAACTGGTTTGTCCATTTAGTCAGCCTACCCTTAACTCTCTGTCGCGTGCAACCTCGGAGCCTAACTTTGCAAAGGGAGCGGTCGGATTCCTTTTTCCGCCGGCCTCGCATACTCAACAGAAGGGGAACATTCGGGTCAGGCCTGCATAATTGCATGAACACTCGTCGACTCCCTTTTCGCGGCCTTGGCCGTCACGCGTTGCTTCACGCGCGTTTTCTATTAAAGGCGTCAAGCGGCTCAAGATGCAAGGCTTGGAATGTTGCATAAAAAACGCTATGTGCCACGTCTGAACCTGTTCCCCCGCCTTATTGGAATCGGTAGAACTGATCGTTGAGATACTTCACGATGTCCTGCCTCTCGGCCGGCAAGAATTCCTTTTGCGCCATGTGGGTGCAGTTTTCGACCTGCTGCTTGAGACCTTCCATCGATCGAACCTTGTGGTCCTTGCGGGTATAGACCGAAGTATCGTGGCAACCCGTGCAGTTGGCATCGAGCAGGCGTTTGCCCTCGGCGCCATCGCCCGGCACCGCTGCGTGGGCGCTCGCCGCGAGGAACATCATTATCGGTGCGATCAGGATGACCTTCATGGCTTGCCTCCGAAAGTACAGTGCTGAGTACGGCGTAAACAGCAGGTTAAAGGTGAAAGGTCAAAGGTGAAAGTAAGAACAATCCCCAGCAAACCGCCATTACTTTCCCTCTTAAACTTTATCCTTTCCTCTTTCTTCATCAGGCTAGGCCGCGCGCCGCTCCCCGGTTTCCCTGATCAGCGATTCGGCTGGTATCTCCAGTCCGCGGTGCAGGCGCCGGATCATCTGCAGCGTCAATGGGCGCTTGCCATTGAGAACTTCGTATACGCGGTTGATCTGGCCGATCATCGGCACGAGGTCCTTTGCCGTCAGGCCCTTCTGCTCCATGCTGAACCGGATTGCCTCAATTGGATCGGGCAGGTCCATGGGAAAATGCTTTCTTTCATAGGCCTCGACGAGCGTAACCAGCACGTCCAGTCGTTGCCCTTGCGGGGAACCCGGCCGGGCCGACATCAGCCCTTCCACTTCCTTCAACACCGCACGGTAGTCGGCCTTCGTTCTAATGGGTTTGATTTCCATGCTCTATTCCTCAAATCGTCTGAGCGTCGATTGCGTCGTATTGCGAATGCGTGCCGATGAACCGTATGTAAACTACCCGATACGGGTAGTTGATCCAGACAACAATCCGAACCTTGTTGCCGGCGATATTGAAGACCGCTCGGCCGTCACGCAAAATGCTGGCCGATCCGAATTCCTTCTTCACGGTGGCCGGCGAGTTCCAATCTGCCTTGAGCACGTGTCGATACCACGCCAACACCGCCTCTCGCGCATCGGCATGCGCCGCCTTACCAGTCCAGAAAGCTCGCAGGGTGGAGAGCGCGATGACTCGCATAGCGCAGAGTAGTCCCGTTTTGGGACCTCGGCAAGCCCGCCCCGAACTCGGGAAAGGCATAAGGCAGGGCCCAAGCCGCAGAACAGCGGTGCGTGCTGAGAAAAAAGCTGGTGCTGCGCGCTGGGTGCTGAAAAGCCGTGACGACGTGACGAACGTGACAAGTAACAAGCGCTGAAAACCAAATTCTTGTCATTTCAGATCGCTGGTTCAAGGTTTCGTCTTGCGTACGACGCGCCGGACTGGAACCGACAGTTATAATCGTTTCAGCATTCGACCCAGTCCCAAGGAGGCTCCATGTCCGAAAAACCGCAGTGGCAGGATCTCGGCGCGGCGCAGGATTTCCAAAAATCGGAGCTGACCGAGGCGACGCTCGGCCGGCAGAAGATCGCGGTGTCCTTTCGCGACGGAAAATTCGGCGTGGTCTCCGGAACCTGCAATCACGCCGGCGGGCCGCTCGGCCAGGGGCGGCTGGAGGGCGAGTACATTGTCTGTCCCTGGCATCACTGGAAGTTCCACCGCTGCACCGGCAAGGGTGAGCCCGGGTTCGAAGAGGACCGCGTCCCCGCGTACGAACTGCGCGTGGAAAACGGGCGCCTGGAGGTGCGCGCCGACAACCCGACCAAGCGAACCAAGAAGCCCCACGAGCCGCACCCGCTCGCAAGGAAGATCGAGCGCGCCCCGGGCGGCATCCGCGTCGCCGGCATTTCGACCACCAACATGGACGAGGCGAACCCGCGCTACTCCACTTCCGACGCACTGCTCCAGGTAAGCCTCGATCACGCCCAATCGGCGCTCAAGTGCGAAACCAGGCTCATCCGCCTCTCGGCGCTGAAATTCAGGCACTGCGAGGGCTACTACTCGAAGAGCGCGCAGGCCTGCACCTGGCCCTGCTCGATCACGCAGATGGACCCCACCGACGAGCTCGACCAGGTCTACGAGGCGCTGGTGCACTGGGCCGACGTGGTCCTGGTGTCGACGCCGATCCGCTGGGGCACGGCGAGCGCGCTCTACTTCAAGATGGCCGAGCGCCTGAACTGCGTGCAGAACCAGGTGACCATTCGCGACAACGTCCTCATCCGCCGCAAGGTGGCGGCCTTCATCATCACCGGCGGCCAGGACAATGTGCAGGGCGTGGCGGGCGAGATGCTGTGCTTTTTCTCGGAACTGGGTTTCCAGTTCCCGCAGTTCCCCTTCATCGCGCACTCGCGCGGCTGGTCGGCCGAGGACATGGAACGCAACGTCGAGCACGTCATGAAGAGCGCGGAGCTGCGCGAAGGCGCGCAGCAGCTCGCGGTTCGCGCGGTGGATCTCGCGAAGAACCTGCTATCCAGCTGCCCGGTGGAGGAGCACACCCCACGCGGCGGCCGCAAGGCGTACAGGTTGGAGATTGAGCGGGGCGCGGGGTAGGCGGACGAAGTACGCGTAGCGAAGCGAGGACTGAGGTGAAAAGATTGTGCTGGGTGCTCGGTACCGAGAAAAGCCGTGACGATCGTGACGGACGTGACGGGGTGACGGGGTAAGGGCCAGACCTAGGACGAGTTCTGCGTGCTGCGGAAAAGCAGGTGAAAGCTCAAAGGTGAAAGTTGAAAGTGAAAAAGAGGGACGAGGGGCCAGGGGCGAGGACTGAGTAAAGGCACGGACTCGGGACTAGACTTGATCGCGGACGAACCATGGATGCTCAGTGCGTTGCCAGCTCAGCTGGAATGTGGATCGGGAGCAGATCGGAGGCGTTTGCATCGAGAATGGTGATCTGCCCAACGCCTTTCGCCGTCATGCCGACATTGACGTTCCAGCCATGGGACACGTTCCTGACGATCGTTTCATCGCGGAACCGGATGAAGAGGATGTCTTCCTTATCGTCGTATCGAATATCCATGGACGGAGGCCCCTCGCAGCCATGTCCAGGCTTCACGCCGCCGTGGACAATGCGCGCTGAAATCTGCCCTCGAGAATGCCGCGAACGGTAATGTCCTCATCAAGCTCTTCCCAGCGCAATGCATAGCCGTTAAGACGCAATTTGACATTCTGCAACTGCTCGTCGGTTGCCCGGCTCAAACGGTCGAAACGGTCTGCGGGAAACCCCAGTTGCCGTCCGTCTGTCAGTTCGACGAAAACCGTGCGGCGGTCTACCCATGCCCGCGAGGCGAGCACTTCGAATTCAGCGGCGGTGGAATTCATGGAATCGCTCCATCAGCAAAGTCCGATGTTCAAAAACGAGTCTTTCGATTCTTCTCACTTCTACGGGGGCGACGCTGATACTCCGAGCAAGCACTATCGGGTCGAGCCAGAACTTGCATTCACCATCTCCGGTATCGACATGGATGTGTGCGGGTTCTTCACCCTCGTCGGAATAGAAATGGAATCGATAGGATCCTATTTTCAGGACTGCAGGCCCGTAGTCATACTACTGTACAGACGCGATAGTCGTCCATGGGGGCGCGGCACCTGTCAAAGGATTCTTGGTCTGTGTGCTGAGGGCTGAGGGAAAAAGATGGCGCCTAGTGCGCAAAACGTAGAATCGGACTCGGGGCTCGACATCTGGAATCTGTCAGGCCGCCAAGCGCATCCTGACCGGGATCTCTGCTTTCGCGCAAAGTCCTACGAGGTAATCGAGCGAAAGCAATTCCACCTTGCCGCGAGTAATTTCGGAGAGCCGAGGCTGCGAGATGCCCAGCTTTCGAGCCGCATGCGCTTGCGTCAGTTCGTTTTGCTCCATCCAACTGCGCAAGGCTTCGGCCAGCTGCGCACGCAGCAACATCACCGCCGCCTCGTGCGGAGGGAACCCAAGGTCAATGAAAACATTGCCGCTGGACTTTCTGATTCTTGCCACCATGCCTTACTCCTTTCGTGCGAGAGTCACTACCTGCCGGTACCGTAACGCTGCCAACTCCACGTCTTTTTGAGCGGTCTTTTGCGTCTTCTTCTGAAACGCGTGCAAGACATAAACCGCGTCGTCAAAGCGCGCTACGTAAATGATTCGGTATGCGCCGGCACCGTCCCGCAGCCGGATTTCCGCGGCGCCAGGACCGACGCTCGACATGGGCTTCCAGTCATTCGGCTCTCGGCCCACCTGAACCATAAACAACTCGTAACCGGCACGAGTCCGGACTTTGTCCGGAAATCCGGAAAGGTCCTCCCTTGCACTACCCACGAAGCGCAGGGGTTTCATCTGGGTATTATACGAATATTCGTATTATTTTCTACCTTCTCCGGTCAAGGAGACGGGAGGCCAGGCACGAGGGGCGAGTGCTCGTTGTTCAGTGCGCGGTGCTGGGTGCTCTGTGCTCCGTGCTCAGTGCTCCGAGAAAACAAGGACGCAGGACTCAGGACTAAGTCAATGGCAGGTCTGGGGACTGGGTGAATGTCTTGCCCGACAGGTAACTGTGACCCGCAAAGGGAAGGCGGCGTCAGTTGAGCGGCAGGGCAGCGAGGAAAGCCTCGAGCGTGACGATCGGGCAAAGGAGCTTGCTTTTGATGTCGAGGAGATCCTGATCGCCAGTGACGAGCACCTCCGCCTTGCCGACGATTGCGAGCTGTAGAAATGGCAGGTCGAAGGGGTCCCGGCATTGCGCTGTCCTGGGCACCTTCGCCGGGATGGCCACCGTCCGGCAATAGGGCAGGTAATCCGCGAGGAGTTCGTGCTGCTCGCTGGCACCGAGCTTGAACTTCGGATAGGCGAGCACGCGTATCAGTTCGTCCACCGTCGCCTTCGAAACCAGCGGCTCGCAGCGCCGGCCCTGCCAGGCTTCGCGCAGCGCAGCCGCCCGGCCGTGCGTGAACACCAGCGCCGACAGCACGACGTTCGTGTCGAGCACGACCGGCGCCGCGCGTTTCATTTCGCGCGGCGTTTTGGCTGTCTTGCCCACGCGACGGCGTCGGCGATGTCCTGCTCGGCGATGTCGAGTTCCGCCAGCTTGGCGCGCACGGAGTCGGCCCGCTGGATGCGCACCGGAGTCAGGATGATCTGGCCGCCCTTGGCCTGCACTTCGAAGTACTCGACGGCGCCGACAGCGTTGGTCACGCTCTTGGGCAGCGTGAGCTGGTTCTTGGAGGTCAGTTTGGCAAGCATATGGTTGAGCCGATGTCGGAAAGTAAGGATTCCTTACTTTAGCCGAATTCCTGGCGGGGTTCAATAATGGAGGTCGTGACACGGTAAGGGATAGACCTGGGACGGGTGCTGGGTGCTGGGTGCTGAGAAAAGCCGTGACGATCGTGACGGGGTGACGGCGTGACGGGGTAAGGGCCAGACCTAGGACGAGTGCTGAGTGCTGCGTGCTGGGGAAAAGCCAAGTGCGCAGTGCTCGGAGAAAACAAGGACGCAGGACTGAGTGAATACCGTGGTGACAGTGCTAGTGACGACCAACGACGATGGCACGGCGTCAACGTTGGGACCCCTTTTGACGCGCCGAGCAGCTCGACTCGACACGGGGTTTTCGGCGAGGACTGTGCGCCTCGCCAGGTCGAGTTGCGCAGTCGCCTTGTGAGTGCCCATCCAGCATAAGAGACAGTTACCTATGTCTTTGAACTCTTCTGTTACCTATGAGTGTGAGTCATACCCCCGGTCAACCTTCAAGCTGCTTTCTTGTCGACCTGAGAACCGGCAATGACCTTCGCGAGTTCCTTGTTGGACGTGCCGATCGCAAGCAGCGAGCGAATCAGAAGATCGAGAGAGACGGAGGCGTCCCCCGCTTCCATCTTCGCGACGCGCGACTGGCTGGATTTCATGGTCCTTGCCAGATCCGCCTGGGTGAGATTGCGGCGCATGCGCTGCCGCTTCAGGGCATCGGCGAGCTTGAGGCGCAGTTCCACGTACGCATCTTCCTCATCCGTCAGCTTGAGAAATTCCCGGGTATTGCCGACTTTCCAGCCCCTGGCTTCCAGGCGCTTGCGCTTGGCATCAATCATCGTCGTACTCCTTCAATCGTCGCTTGCAGTTTTCAATCACATTTGCGGGCGTTTGCGCAGTCTTCTTGGAGAAAACCTCCAGAATCACCACCGCATCCGGATCGAGCCGATAAATAATCCGCCAGGTGCCGTTCTCGTCATTGATACGCAATTCATGACAGCGGGAACCGATCGATGGCATCGGTCGCGAGCCGGGCATCGCAAGTTTTTCGCCTCTCTGCAGCCTGCGAAGCAGCAGGCCGGCCTCCATTCACGCAGCGGCAGAAAGGGGAGGTGTTTTGACTTCGCCGTGCAGCCATATCAGGGGCTTGTCCATCAGCTCCCAGTGTATGTCAATATTGACATATCGACAAGGGCCGGCAGGAATGGCCAGTCCTCGGGCGGGTACTGAGTGCTGAGAAAAGCAGTGACGGTCGTGACGGGGGCAAAGGCAGGTTCGAGGGCCGAGGTTCGAGGTTCGAGGAAAAGCGATAGGGCATTAATCCCACTCGGTCCTCGGCCCTCGGACCTCGATCCTGCCGCTAGGCAATTCCTTCCGCCGCCAATGTCTCCATCACCTTCGACCGTTTCCCTACCCGCTCGAAGTACGCCTTGATGTTCGGCCATTGGCCGAGGTCGATCTGCAGGGGCTTAGTCCACCGCAGAACAGTGAAGAGGTAGGCGTCCGCGGCGGAGAACTTGTCGCCCATCAGGTATTGCTTCCCCGCCAACGCCGCCTCCAGCGGCTTGAGTCGGCGGCCGATCACGGCGACCTGGACTTCCTTCATCTCCGGCGTGTATTTCGGATTGAACAGCGCGCCGAGCTGCTTGTGCACTTCCGTGGCAACGAAGTTGAGCCACTCCATGAGGCGGTAACGCTCGATCGTTCCCGCTTTCGGCGCCAGGCCGGACTCGGGTTTCTGGTCGGCGAGGTACTGGCAGATCACGCCGACTTCCGTGAGCATTTCGCCGTTGTCGAGCTGCAGCGTGGGGACGTAGCCCTTGAAGTTGACCTTCCAGTAGTCATCGCCGGCCGCGGTTTTCTTGTTCGGGATGTCGACCTTGACGAGTTCGACCTTCTGGCCGGCTTCATTGGCAACGATGTGCGGGGCCATCGAGCAGGCGCCGGGGGCGTAGTAGAGTTTCATGG
>JANMYN010000457.1:0-4475 GCA_031382195.1 Betaproteobacteria bacterium | reverse complement strand
TGGGACGGCCGGTTCACCGATTCTTGTCGGTAATGTTGTTGAGCGGATTACCCTTCAGATTGGCAATGAGGTCTTTCTCGTTGCGCCCGGCAATCGCCTCAATATCGCAAAAGTAATCCTTATATAGCGTGAAGTGATAATCAACGCTCGATCTTTCCACCTGACGCCACCGGGAATCGCTCGCGTTCGACCATTCGCCATTCTTGACTCCATACGCGTAGATCTTGTATTCCGAAGTCTTGCAGCGGATGCCTTCATAGCTTGTGTTAAGTGCGCCCGACGCGGACTTGATCACGGCGCTGAAGCGCACGACCCGGTCCGGGCCGACCGAAATCGAATCCTGGTCGACATAGAACCGGTTTGCGGAATTTCGGCGCAATCGGAATTCCAGTAGTCTGGATTCTTCTGGAAAAGGCGGCATCGCGACCTCGATTTCCTTGAATTCCTTTTCCTGCGGCACGCCCCCGATGTCTTCCGCCATGCCGCGTTGCGGCGCCTTCGTCCTGGGGGCCGAGGAGCCCCCGCATGCCCCCAGCACAACCACAACTACAGCTACCGCCGCGATCAAGCGCGCCGACGATCCGATAGCATGATATGCCGTCATTTGTAGACATGCTCCCGCGTCAGCGGATAGGGTACCGAACCATCCAGCAAAGACTTTGTTCCGAGTATCTGGAAGATCGAGATCCAGCCGCGGTCGAAGGCATGCGCCGATCCGGCCATGTAGATGCGCCAGATGCGGTACATCTTCTCGCCAACGATACGGCGCGCTTCTTCCTGTCTCGACTCCAGCCTGCCCACCCATTCCCAAAGTGTCCTGGCATAGTGCGGCCTGAGGCACTCGGCGTCCCATGGCTCCAGTCCCTGACCCGACATCTCCGCCAGAACGCGCGAGACATGCACCAGTTCACCGCCGGGGAATACGTACTCGTCGACAAAATCGCCGATGCCGCTGCCGAGCTCGGCGTCTTCCAGCGAATTCGTGGTGATGCCGTGATTCACAACCATCCCGCCAGGTTTGAGCAAGCGGAAGATCTTGCCGAAATACGCCTTGAGGTTGCGCTTCCCGACGTGTTCGAACATGCCCACGCTGGCGATCTTGTCGAAGAGCTCTGTTTCGCCCACGTCCCGATAATCCATCAGCCGCACTTCGCAGCGGCTTTCCAGGCCCAGCTCCTTGATCCGCCCGGTCGCGTAGGCATGCTGCTCGTCGGACAGCGTAATGCCGAGGGCCTTGACGTCATAGTGCCGGGCCGCCCACAGGATCAGTCCGCCCCAGCCGCAGCCAACATCGAGGAATCGCTCGCCGGGCTTGAGATCGAGCTTGCGGCAGATGTGATCAAGTTTTTGCTCCTGGGCTACATCGAGGGTGTCGTCGGGGGTTTTGTAGTAGGCGCACGAGTAGACGCGATTCCGGTCGAGCCACAAGGCATAAAAATCGTTGCCGACGTCGTAGTGGTGCTGGATATTCTTGCGGTCGGCCGGACGGGTATGCCGCCACCACTTCCAGATTTTCGAACGATTGTTGTAGGTGGTCAGATCTCCCGAGACGAGTCCTTCGCCAAGGCGGATGGTTTCACGAATATCACCTTCCAGATCGAGCAGGCCTTCGACATAAGCCCTGGCAATCCCGCCCAGGCTGGGATTGGCAAGCGACATCAGGGCCTGCGGGGATTTCACCGTAAGGCGCAGTTGTGTTTCCGTGCCAGACCGGATGATGTTGCCGTTCCAAAGCGTCATGCTGATCGGCAGGCCGACACGCTTCAGGCGGCCCTCGATCATGCCGATCATGCGGGATTCCAGCATAGCCATCCTCGAATATTTGATTTCGGGAAACCAAACGGCGGCCCGAAGGCCGCCGTTATTGTACTGGTTCGATCGTCGAATCGGAAAACCGCTTCTAGAACACCAGATCCTTCAGCAAGGAGTCGGTGGTTCCGGCCCGCGCCGTGCCTACCGTCGCCGTATAGTTCGGGTGATCCACGCCCACCGACAACGTCGCACCATCCTTGAGTGCCTGCTTCATGGGCCCGGACAATTCGAAACGCAGGAAGTGGACCGCAGAGGTCTTGTTCTCGTTTTCCCGCTCAAGGTCTTCATCGGCAATCGCGTAGATACGCGCCTGCCCGGCTACTTGGACCCACATGCGGTCTTCAATCCCCATGAGCTGTGCCAGCGCTACGCGGCGCTCTTCGATGTCCTGATACTCGATCAACAGCGTAGCCTTCCAGTTGTTGCCGTCCGGCACCAGCGGGTTGTAGGCATCCAGTTCGTCGCGGATGCCTGCTTCCTCGAAGATGCGCTCGACACGCAACATCTCCTGGATCTGGTAACGCATGGTGAGTTCGTCCTCGAACACCAGGGTCACGTGCTCGCCAAGCTGCACGGTACGGTCCTTCTTGTGGGCCAGAACGCGCTCGCGGAACGCCTTGCGCGTCTTTGCGTATTGCTCAAGCGACAACAGACTCTCTGCGGTGATGGCAGGCATTTTCGTCCTTTTTCGCTCGTATTGGTTCGCGTGCATGGATCAAAGTCCGTAGGCAATGCGGATGAGCGTCAGCGGATGCTGCTTCTCCGCCTTGCCTTCGCCGGAATCGCCGTCTCCGATACCCTGCCGGATGTGGCGGCCGGCGATTGCGCAGTCCGAACTCACGTAGTCGGGCGCGGTGGAGGCCATCTGGCGGAATACCGGCCTGCCGATTTTCATCGAGTCGGCGAAAAATTCCGTCTTTACACCCCAGGTACCATCGTGGCCCGCGCAGCGCTCCACCGTGTTGACCTCGGTTTGCGGCACTAGCTCTAACACTTCGCGTGTCTTCTGGCCCATGTTCTGCACGCGCAGGTGACAGGGGATGTGATAGGACACTTTGCCGAGCGGCGTCTTGAAATCCGTTTTCAGCAGCCCGTCCCGGTTACGCATGATCAGATACTCGAACGGATCGAACATCGATTCCGCCACCGCCTTGACGTCAGGATCGGCCGGAAACATGAGCGGCAGCTCCTGCTTGAACATTAACGTACAGGAGGGCACTGCCGTAAGGAGGGCGTAACCCTCCCGGGCCAGCTTCGCAAGCACCGGAATATTGGTCTCCTTGAGCTTCGCAACGGCATCGAGGTCGCCCAGTTCGAGTTTGGGCATGCCGCAGCAGGCTTCTTTCTCGACAAGAATGGCCGGGACTTCGTTGTGCTTCAGGATTTTCAGCAAGTCGTGACCAAGACCTGGCTCGTTGTAGTTCACGTAGCAGGTGGCGAAAATGGCCGCCTTTCCGGGTGCATTCTTGCCATCCTTCACCGGAAACGCCGAATCCGGCCGGGCGGTTTTACGGAAACGTGCGCTGGTGTATTCGGGCAGCTCCCGGTCCTTGTGGACACTCAGCAATGAATCCATCACTTTGCGCGCGGCCGGCATCTTGTTGACCGCGTTGACCACCTGCACTACGACCGGGATGGAGGCCAGCTTGCCGACTGCGTCAGTACTGGTCAGCAGTTTGTCGCGAAAGCTCGTTCCGCCGCGCTTGAACTTGACCGCCTTGGCCCGCAGCATGAGGTGCGGGAAGTCAATATTCCACGGATGCGGCGGGACGTACGGGCACTTGGTCATGTAGCACATGTCACACAGATAGCACTTGTCGACGACCTTGCCGAAGTCGTTCCTGTCGACGCCGTCGAGTTCGCCGGTCTTGCCTTCGTCAATCAGATCGAACAACGTCGGGAACGCGGTGCAAAGATTGACGCAGCGGCGGCAACCATGGCAGATGTCAAAGACGCGATGCATTTCTGCACGAACCTCGTCCTCGTCATAGAAATCGGCCGACTGCCAGTCGATCGGATGTCTTGTCGGCGCTTCGAGAGAGCCTTCGCGTACGGTCATGAATGGGTGAGGGGTAAGGAGTGAGGCGTGTTTAACGCGCAGGACGGAAGGCGTGTCGGCTTATTCGCCTCACGCCTCTCGCCTCACACATTAGCGAAGAGCTCAGTCCGCCAGCGCGTCGAGGGCCTTCTGGAACCGGTTGGCGTGGGAACGCTCCGCTTTGGCCAGTGTCTCGAACCAATCCGCAATTTCGTCGAAACCTTCGTCGCGGGCGCCCTTGGCCATGCCGGGATACATGTCGGTGTACTCGTGAGTTTCGCCCGCGATCGCCGCCTTCAGATTATCGCGGGAACGACCGATCGGCAGACCGGTGGCCGGATCACCGACCGATTCCAGGTATTCGAGGTGGCCGTGCGCATGACCGGTTTCACCTTCCGCGGTCGACCGGAATACCGCCGCGACGTCGTTTTGCCCTTCTACGTCCGCCTTCGCTGCGAAGTAAAGGTAACGACGATTCGCCTGCGACTCGCCTGCAAACGCATCCTTCAGGCTCTTTTCGGTTTTTGAACCTTTGAGCGATTTCATGATGACCTCCTGTAATCTTTCAAGTTGAATCGAATCGGGCGGCGGACAACGAATCCCGCACCAACTTTCACCGAATTAG
>JANMYN010000395.1:0-4119 GCA_031382195.1 Betaproteobacteria bacterium | reverse complement strand
GTTTTAAAAAATTGTTGTTCTTTGACGACCCTAAAAAAATCGTTGATCATATCGCAAGGGGCATTAATCCGCAACTTAATACGACGGCGTTTATTCGTCCTGTTTTTAATTATTACAATAAATTTAGCAGTACAAAATACGTGAATGGCAATACAATAAAAGAAGTGTATCCGACTGAAAAAAGCCACGTTAACTATGTCGTCGCGGATACCAAGGTATGGGAGCAGTCGGCTGCCTATTTGGTCGACATGCACGATGCCGTCGAATCGTTTGTGAAGAATGCCGGACTTGGATTCGCGGTGCCGTACTTTCACAAGGGCGAGCCGCACGATTACCTGCCTGATTTCATCGTTCGGCTAGCGGGTGAAAGCGACCGCTCCCTGATACTCGAAACCAAGGGGTTTGACGAACTGGAGTCAGTCAAACGGGAAGCGGCGGAACGTTGGGTCAAGGCGGTCAATGCCGATGGCAAGTACGGACTATGGTCCTATGCAGTGGCCAAACGCCCGACCGATGTCGTCGGTTTGCTGAAAATAGCCACGGAATGGGCGACCGAGTCGCATGAATGACGCGGGTCGGTCCAACTGGACCGAGATTTTCTCGCGTTGGCGCGTGCTGCATAGGGATACCAGCATCGCCGGATTCGTTTCTGTCCTCGCCTGGATCGGCATCTCAATAGTGTGGGGCTGGCTGGCGTGGCGCTGGTGGCAGGACCGCGAATCCGAATGAAACCTTGACCGGCGAATATCCATGGTTCGTGGTTCCTTCTATCAACGACTGTCGAGCTTCTACTTCTACTATTTCGCCTTCATCGGCGCCTTCGCGCCTTATTTCGCGCTCTATCTCAGGTCTCTGGGCTATTCCGCAGCGGAAATCGGTTTGTTGCTGGCAGTCAATCCGGTGGCGCGGATTTTCGGACCGAATCTCTGGGGGTGGCTTTCTGATCATTATCGTGCGCGCGGCAAGTTGATCCGGCTTACCGCGGTGGGTACCGCGGTGGTGTTCACGGCGGTATTTTTCAATCATGGCTTCGGCTGGATGTTCACAGCGATGCTGCTGCTGAACCTGTTTTGGTGCGGGGTGCTGCCGCTGGCCGAGTCCGCGACGCTGAGCCTGGTGGGTTCCCGTGTGGGAGCCTATGGACGTGTCAGAGTGTGGGGCTCGGTTGGCTTTGTTGCGGTGGTGATCGCCGGCGGCTATGGACTCGATTACTTCGGAATCGGCGCGCTGGCCCCGATGGTACTCACACTGCTTGCTCTCATGGCGACCAGCACTTTTTTCCTGCCGCGCGACCGCGAACCGTCGCGCCATTTGGAACACGCATCCATCCTGAGCATCCTTACACGGCCCGAGGTGATGGCATTAATGGCCGGTTTTTTTCTCATGCAAATCGCCCACGGACCGTATAACGCCTTTTATTCGATCCATCTGGTCGAGGCCGGCTATACAAAAAAGGCCGTCGGATGGCTGTGGTCGGTGGGCGTGATAGCGGAAATCGGACTCTTCATGCTGCTGCCGCGGCTGATGCGCGCCTACAGCCTGAACCAGATACTGCTGTTCAGTTTCGGCTGTGCCTTTGTGCGCCTGCTGATGATCGCCTGGGGTGTCGGGTCGCTGGCGATTTTGCTGGCGGCGCAGTTGTTGCATGCCGTTACCTTTGGCGCCTTTCATGCCGCGGGGGTGGCGATGATGCATCAGATTTTCCGCGGCCGTAACCAGGCCAGGGGCCAGGCGATCTATACCAGCCTGGGATACGGATTGGGCGGCACGCTCGGGACGCTGATGGCCGGCTATTCCTGGGAGACCCTGGGTTCCGGATGGACATTCACCTTTGCCGCTACAGCCGCGCTGCTGGCTCTGGTCGTGGTGGCCTGGAAGCCTGTTTCCCTGACGGAACGCCCGGCGTCTTAGCGTACGAACCCGGCCGTGCGCCCCATGGCTTGTGTCATAATTTCCGCTCGCTTCGAGTCAGCCGATGAATCCGCAAACGCTCTACGACAAACTGTGGGCCAGCCATCTGGTGCGTCAGGAACCTGATGGCACCGCGCTGATCTACATCGATCGCCACTTGGTGCATGAAGTCACCAGCCCGCAGGCGTTTGAAGGGCTGAAGCTTGCCGGACGCAAACCCTGGCGCATCGATTCTGTCGTCGCCACGGCCGATCACAATACGCCGACCCAACATTGGGAACAGGGCATCAAGGATCCGATCTCACGCCTGCAGGTCGAAACCCTGGACGCGAACATCCGCGAATTCGGCGCCAAGGTCTATTTTCCGTTCCTCGATAAGCGTCAGGGTATCGTGCACGTGATCGGGCCCGAGCAGGGCGCGACGCTGCCCGGAATGACCGTGGTCTGCGGCGATTCGCATACCAGCACGCACGGCGCATTCGGCTGCCTGGCGCACGGCATCGGCACTTCCGAGGTCGAGCATGTGCTCGCCACGCAATGCCTGGTGCAGAAGAAAATGAAAGGCATGCTCATCGAAGTCGATGGCCCCTTGGGTCGCGGGATCACCGCAAAGGACATAGCGTTGGCGATAATCGGCAGGATCGGCACGGCGGGTGGTAGCGGCTATGCCGTCGAATTTGGCGGCAACACCATCCGCGCGTTGTCGATGGAAGGACGCATGACCTTGTGCAATATGGCCATCGAAGCCGGTGCGCGCGCCGGAATGATTGCGGTCGACGACATGACCGTAGAATATCTGCGTGGACGCCCCTTTGCGCCCAAAGGCGAACTGTGGGACAAGGCGGTCGCGTACTGGCGCACGCTGAAAAGCGACGAGCATGCCCGTTTCGATTTCGTCGTGCGGCTCGACGCGCGTGAGATCAAGCCGCAAGTCACATGGGGAACGTCGCCGGAGATGGTGGTGCCGGTCGACGGCCGCGTGCCGGACCCGGAGAAGGAAAAGGACGAAACCAAGCGCGAAGGCATGGAACGCGCGCTGACTTACATGGGCCTCAAGCCGAATACACAGATCACCGATATTCGCATCGACAAGGTATTCATCGGCTCCTGTACCAACTCGCGCATCGAAGACTTGCGGGCTGCCGCGCATGTCGTACGCGGCCGGCGGGTTGCTTCCAATGTACGGTTGGCGATGGTCGTGCCCGGTTCCGGTCTGGTCAAGGAGCAGGCCGAGAAGGAAGGACTCGACAAGATCTTCGTTGCCGCCGGTTTCGAATGGCGCCAGCCGGGATGTTCGATGTGCCTGGCGATGAACGATGATCGGCTCGAGCCTGGCGAGCGTTGCGCGTCGACGTCGAATCGCAATTTCGAGGGGCGGCAAGGCGCCGGCGGGCGCACACACCTGGTGAGTCCGGCCATGGCTGCGGGTGCGGCGATTGCCGGCCGGTTCGTCGACGTGCGCGCGAACTCATAGGCAACGCCATGCAGAAATTCACACGATTGGAAGGACTGGTTGCCCCTCTGGATCGCGCCAACGTCGATACGGACGCGATCATTCCGAAGCAATTCCTGAAGTCGATCAAACGCTCCGGTTTCGGCGTCAATCTGTTCGATGCCTGGCGCTACGTCGATCACGGCGAGCCGGGAATGGCCATGGCCACGCGCAAGCCCAATCCGGACTTTGTGCTCAACCAGCCGCGCTACAAGGGTGCGAGCATTCTGGTGGCACGCAGGAATTTCGGCTGCGGCTCTTCGCGTGAGCATGCGCCCTGGGCGCTCGGCGACTACGGTTTCCGCGCACTGATCGCGCCCAGTTATGCAGACATTTTCTACAACAACTGTTTCAAGAATGGTTTGCTGCCGATCGTGCTGCCGGAAACCACGGTGGACAGGATATTCCATGACGTTGCGGCGTTTCCGGGCTTCCGGCTGGTTGTAGACCTTGGTGCGCAGACGGTCGGCTATGCCGACGGCAGCCAGGTAGACGGCTTCGAGGTGGACGCGTTTCGCAAGCATAGCCTGATGAATGGATTGGACGAGATCGCGCTAACGCTGCAGCACGCCGCCGAGATAAAGACGTTCGAGACCAAACGCCGCATCGAACAACCCTGGCTGTTCAGTTGACGAATTACAATTGATAACACCGGCCGGGGCAGATAGTGATGCCCCGGTTGTTTTTTTGAGAGAACGCAGCATGAAAATCGCAGT
>JANMYN010000358.1:0-2294 GCA_031382195.1 Betaproteobacteria bacterium | reverse complement strand
CGATGCAAGCCTTGCGCTGCACGACAAGGTAGGTTCGCCGGCCGGGATGGCCTACGCGCTGGCACGCCGCGCGGTGCTATATACGATGGGAAACGCCATCGATTTGGGCTGGCAGTCGGTGAAGAAAGGCATCGAGCAGGCACAGCTCGCGTCCATACGCGACCATTGTCTGCAGCGCTTATATGGCGTTGGAATCTGGAATCGTATGCAGGCGCAAGATACTGAGCAGGTCTCCGATTTGGTAGCACAGAGCGAAGCGCTGCTCGGAGCGAGCGGCCCGTGTACGGCATGCAGTCTGGATCTCTATCCCTGGCTGGCGCTCTACTACCTCGAAAAAGACGATATCGAGCGTGTCGCGCAGTGCGCGGAATGTCTCGAACAACTCGCCGCTAAAACCGGCAATCCTGTAGGTGAAACCTTCGCAGCCATCGTCCGCTGTGGCGCGGAATTGGCGCGTGGCAACACTGCCCGCTTTCAGGCAACGCGCCAGCAGGCGCTCGATCTCATGCAGAACGCTGTCCTGAGGGGTTCCACGTCGCCGATGACCTACCTGTTCGACCGTATGGCCGGCATGCGCTGACTCTCCTTCTCGGCCACCGAGTTGCGAGTGGAAGATTTCCGGAAGAGCCGATTGCTACCGTGATGTCCAAGCTGATGAAGTGACTCAGCGATCATTTTCTGCCGAACTGGAGGTCTGTTTATGCTTATCTTCCTGCGTACGTTGTCCTCGCTGGCAATTGCCACACTCATGTCCATGGCGCTCTTCCAGATCGCGGGCGCGGCTGAACTCCAACTGGGGACGGCCGCACCCGAGTTCCGCCTTGAAGGACTGGACAATAAGACAGTCGCCCTTAGCGACCTTCGCGGCAAATTCGTCGTGCTGCATTTCGCCGCCACGTGGTGCCCGTTTTGTGCGGCGGAAGCGGCCCACCTGGAGGGACTGCATCAGAAGTACCGCGACAAGGGGGTGGCCGTGGCCATCATTGACGTCAAGGAAGGCAAGAGCAAAGTCGCGAAGATGGCAAAAAAGTTCGGATTTACCTTCCCCGTATTGCTCGACTCCAACGGCTCGGTCGCCAAAGATTTCGCCCCACCGCCCCACGTGTTGCCCGATCTGAAGCGCGATGAAGTCATGATCGCATCCAACCTGATCATTGATCCCGACGGAAAGATTCAGTTCTTTTCCCTGCTGGACACTGGTAATTTCGACGCCAAGCTTATCAAACTGCAAGCACGGTTGGATGAGTTGCTGAAGAGCAAGTGAAGGCTGAAATCCAAGTGCAGCGTAGCGGGCCTGCTTACCTTCTCCTCGCCGCGATCCTTTCCTGTCCGGCGCTGGGCTTTGCGCAGGTAACGAGCGTGGTCACCGTGACGCTTCCTGCCTCGGTTGAAATAGAGGCGGGCCACAGCCGCTCGTTGCGCATCCAGGTCAGAGTTAAGCCGGGTTACCACGTGCAGGCCAATCCGGTGAGAAATGCAAACCTGATTCCTATCACGGTTGAGCTTGGGCCAAGTGGCGGTGTGCGCCCGGACCGGCCAGTGTATCCGCCAAGCAAGCCGTTTCGCATAGCGGATGGCTCGGAAGATTTGGTCGTCTACGACGACTCCTTCTTTATCGAGTCTTCAGTCCGTGTGGCCCAGGCGCAACGGCCTGGCTTGGTGCTCCTGAACGGCACACTGCGGTATCAAGCCTGCACCGACAGAACCTGCCTTGCCCCGCGTACCATTCCGCTGCGGGTCCCGATTGAAGTGGTTCGTGATCACCGACAAAGCTTAGCCGCAGAACCGCGTCAATATTCATTGCCGCATCATCAATAGGGTGTTTGTCGCAGACGAAGCCTGACAACTGCACTACGCGGAATCGATAGCGTCGGGCGCTTCAGGTCTCGCGGCGGCGCAGCAGCAAGTGCGCGCTTGCGTGCCGCGTTGGTTCGCCCGCGGCGGCTTCATCGACCCGGCCGATCCGCGCGAGATCGCGCCAAGTCGCGAGTGGAAGATTTCCGGAAGAGAACCGGAAGAACCAATCGCTATCGTGATGCCCACGCTGAGAAATGACTCGGCGATCATCTTCAGCCAAAAAGGAGGCGCATCATGACTACGGCGACGATAAACCCGCTGCAACTCAATACCTTTGATCTGGAGCAAAAGGTCAAGGACATGTATCGGGCGGTTGCGCAGAACCCGCAAGGCGAGTTTCACTTCGAGTTGGGCCGCGTGTTGGCGGAACGCCTCGGATATCGCGGCTCCGATCTGGACCGCATTCCGGCGGCCGCCATCGACTCGTTCGCGGGCGT
>JANMYN010000326.1:0-2184 GCA_031382195.1 Betaproteobacteria bacterium | reverse complement strand
GGCATGCATCAATTCGTGTTCCACGCGCTGCACAAAGCGTTATCGGCCACTCGCGCCGGCCGCGCGAGCGTCGGCGAACCCGCCCCTGCGCCGGCGGCGTTTCGCGTCGACGGCGGTTTCCCCCGGCAGCCCGGCATCGGTCTGCTGACCAACGAGCCGGCAGCGTTCTATGCCGCCTTGTTCGGCGCGGCCGAAACCGGGACAGTGGCGTTGCCCGGCCACCCTTCCGAATCGATGCCAACGGACGCGGAATACCCATTGGGATTCGCGCTTGGGCAACTATCCGGCATCTATGTCCTTGCGCAGAACAAGAACGGGTTGGTGGTGATCGACATGCATGCCGCGCACGAGCGCATCGTCTATGAAAAACTCAAGAACGCGCTCGACGACGACGGCATCCCGACGCAGAAGTTGCTGATACCCGCCACTTTGACTGCGAGCGCGCTGGAAGTCGCTGCGGCGGAGGAAAATCCTGCGACGCTTTCCCGGCTGGGCTTCGAGCTGGCCGTCATCGCGCCCAACGCGCTGGCCGTGCGTTCGGTGCCGATGACGCTGGTGCAGGCGGATTCCGCGCAGCTCGCGCGCGACGTGCTCGGCGAAATCGCCGAATTCGGCGGCAGCCGCGTGCTGGCTGAGCGTCAGAACGAGATGCTGTCTACCATGGCGTGTCACGCGGCCGTCAGGGCCAATCGCACCCTGACCATTCCGGAAATGAATGCGCTGCTGCGCGAGATGGAAGCTACCGAGCGCTCCGGCCAGTGCAACCACGGCCGCCCGACGTGGTTTCAGGTCACGATTGCCGAGTTGGACAAGATGTTTCTGCGAGGACGGTGAGGGGTTAGGCGAGAGGCGTGAGGCGCAAAACCTGCTCGCGCGCCGGATCGTAGGCGCCGTCATCGCAAGTCTTCCGTACTTCAAACTGCATATCTTCTCAAACGCTTCACCATGCACGCCTCCCGCCTCTCGCCTTACGCCTCACCGCAGGATCGCCCTCCGGCGATCCTGCTCATGGGCCCCACCGCCAGCGGCAAGACCGGGGTCGCGCTGGAACTGGCGCGGCATTTCCCCGTCGAGATAGTCAGCGTGGATTCGGCGCTGGTGTACCGGCACATGGACATCGGCACAGCCAAACCCGACCTCGACACCCGGGGGAAGGCACGCCATCACCTGATCGACATCATCGACCCCACGGACAACTATTCCGCCGCGCAATTCCGCGACGACGCGCTGGCAACCATGGCCGACATCACTGCTCGCGACCGCGTCCCGCTGCTGACAGGCGGCACCATGCTCTACTTCAAGGCCCTGCGCGAAGGATTGTCCGATCTGCCTGCTGCCGATGCGCACACGCGCACGGTAATTGATGCGATGGCTGCCGATATCGGCTGGCCGGCGATTCACCGCGAACTGGGTCGCATGGATCCGGCCACGGCGCAACGGCTCGATCCGAATGATTCGCAACGCATCCAGCGCGCGATGGAGATTTTTTATCTGACCGGTAAACCGATGTCGGCGCTGATAGCGACCGCAAAGACAGCGCATCTGCCCTACCGGCCGATTTGCCTCTCGCTGGTTCCGGGTGAACGCAGCGTGCTGCATCAGCGCATTATTCACCGGTTCGAATTCATGCTCGAACAGGGACTGATCAACGAAGTCCGCGAACTGCGCGAAACCTACGACCTGAAACCCGATCTGCCGTCAATGCGTTGCGTGGGCTATCGCCAGGTATGGCACTACCTCGACGGTGAGTATGGATTGGGTGCGCTACGCGATAAGGCTGTTGCCGCCACGCGGCAACTGGCAAAACGGCAACTGACCTGGCTTCGCGCCACCAAGGTCGACCGCCAATTCGACTGCCTGGCCGAAGATCTGCAGGAGCAGATCGAGAACTGGCTGACGGCGCAACTCGCACGCTGAAGACCGGGTGCGCTACGCACCCTAATCAAGAAAAACTTTAACCGCGAAGGACGCCAAGGACGCGAAGGAAGGTCAAGGGCAAGGAAGCGAAAACAAAGTACGGCTCCCGGTAGCCCAAGGCGGCAGGCATTGCGCTTTTTCGTCGAGACTTGTCTCTTCCCGGTTTTCCTTTGCGTCCCTGGCGTACCCCTCAAGGGCTGATGTTTCCCCGGTTTTTCATGATCGCAATCCGAGGCGTTGGTACAAGGCATGGAGGGCATGTTCGGT
>JANMYN010000301.1:0-1754 GCA_031382195.1 Betaproteobacteria bacterium | reverse complement strand
CGCCGCCAAGTACATGAGCGTGGACCAGGCCCGCGCGCTGATCTTCCCGTTCGCCGAAGAGTTTGTCGAAAGGCCGCTGCAACTGACCCCCGCGCAGATGCAGGAGATCGACAAGAACTCGGGCGTGACCGGGCGCACGGCACAGCAGTCGGCCTGGCAGGCCCAGTCCAAGGGCAAGATGATCGGCTGGTTCTTCATCGACCAGGTGATCGGCAAGCACGAGCTCATCACCTACGCGCTGGGCCTCAACGCTGACGGCAGCGTGCGCCAGTTCCAGATCATCGAGTACCTGGAAGCCTACGGCTCGCAGGTGCGCTATCCGAATTGGCGCGACCAGTTCGTCGGCAAGACGGTCGCGAGTCTGCTGCGGATCGATAGCGATATTGCCAATATCAGCGGCGCGACTCTCTCAGCTCGCCATGTGACCGATGGCATCAAGCGACTGCTTTTCCTCCACCAGTCCGTCCTGCGCTGAATTGTCGCGCCTGCGTCCGGCGATACCCCTGAATCAGGGCGGACCCGCGCAATCAACGGATGCGGCAAAATTACAGCATAGAATATGGGCGTCCTTGACTTTTGGCACCGCAATTTCGATGGCAGAACGTTTCCCCTGAGCATGCAAGTCAATGGCAGGCCCGAATCAACGGCACGCATTGATCAGTGCCCGGTGACAGGCATCGGTCGCGAGTTCAATTATATTGTCGAACCCTATTGAAGATGAAAATCGACAAGAAAGGCGATGGGCTCGTCTATTCCACCGATCGTGGCAGGATGTGCCCATCGTGCCGCCAGCCGATTGGCCAATGTACTTGCTGCCTGAAAAAACCGACTGCGGTTTCGGACGGCATCGTGCGAGTCTCCAGGCAAACCAGCGGCCGCAACGGAAAAAGCGTCACCGTGGTCAAGGGCCTCGCGCTGGATTCCGACGCATTGACTCGGCTCGGCAAGCAATTCAAAGCGGCGTGCGGTTCCGGCGGCACGGTGAAAGACGGTGCGATCGAAATTCAGGGCGATCATTGCGAACGGGTGATCGCGACGCTCGGGGAACAGGGCTGGGTCGTCAAGCGCGCCGGGGGGTAAGCCACGTTGGTTATCTTATTATTGTTGTGCCGTCGTCACGGAGGGCTCGCATGGCTGAAGTCGGAACCAAGATGATTTTCGAGAACGAGCGGGTTCGCGTCTGGGAGTTCACGCTGCAGCCCGGCGAGAGCATTGATGCGCACCGGCATGACCACGATTACTTTTTCTACCCGATCGAGGGCGCAACCCTCGAGGTGACCCGTGAGAGCGGCACCACCCGGCTGACGTTGGGTGCAGGCCAGGTCTACTTTCGCAAAAGCGGAGACACTCACGCGGCCAAGAATGTCGACGACCATCGCTATCACGAGGTATTGGTCGAGCTGAAGAGCTGAGAACGGAACGAGCTGGGCAAGACCTGCGCTTGCGGGCCGTTCCCGCACATCGGCTTGCGGGGGTCTTCCGTTTTTGATGGCTGCCTACCTGGCAAGGGCGGTTCGACGTGGGATTGCAGTCGTCGTAATTGTTGATGATCGGTCGGACCGCCTCCCTGAGGGCTGTCCCGTCCGCGATCCAGAATGCAGTGTCGTGATTCCGCGTCCGCCGAATAGGATGCGATCGAGTGCTCCTGAGATTCAAATTTTTCCCGGAACATAAGTGCGCATACTTTCCTGAAGAGCCTACTGGCGGGACGGCGCAATGGGTACGCGGTGCTCGCGGATTTCCTGAACCAGAGG
>JANMYN010000257.1:0-2995 GCA_031382195.1 Betaproteobacteria bacterium | reverse complement strand
GCATGTGCGCGCGGGCGACAACGTTGCCGCCGTCTTTCACCGCGATCGGCAGCCATTCTTTGACCAGGCGCATGCCTTCCAGGGCGATGCCATCCGCCATCGGATGAAAGCCCGGCGCACAGTACGCCTCGAGGCAGTGAGCCAGCGCGTCCATGCCGGTGGCCGCCGTCAACCGCGCCGGCAGGCCGACGCTCAGTTCCGGATCGGAGATAACGACTGCCGGCTGCATCTTCGGATGGAAAATGATCTTTTTGACATGCGTGTCCTCGTCGAGGATCACCGAGGCACGTCCGACCTCGGAACCCGTGCCCGCGGTGGTCGGCACGGCGATGGTCTGCGCCATGCCGGCAACGTTGACGCGGGTGTACCAGTCTTCGCGGTCCTCGAAGTCCCACAACGGCCGCGTCTGCCCAACCATCAGAGCAATGGTCTTGCCGACGTCGAGCGCGCTGCCGCCGCCGAAGGCGATGATGCCGTCGCAGTTGACGGCCTTGTAAAAGGCGACGCCATCGTCGACGTTCTTGCCGACCGGATTGGCGCGAATGTCGGAAAAAACGGCGTCCCCCAATCCGGCGTGGCGCAGCGATGCCAGCGCACTCGCGAGCATCGGCAGCTTGCGCAAACCCGGATCGGTTACCAGCAGCGGACGCTTCATGCCGAGCTCCTTGCACACGGCTGGCAACTCGCTGATGCGTCCGGGTCCGAAGCGCATCGAGGTCGGGTAGTTCCAGTTGCGGGTTAGGGTTTTTGGATCCATGGAACTGAACGGCTCAAAGTTGAAAGGTTAAAGGCTAAAGGTGAAAGTGAAAGGCAAAAGGCGACGGGGCACAAGCGCGAGTGACGAAGCGTATTCGATGACTTTCAACTTTTACCTTTTACCTTTTGGCTCGCCACTTGCGGATCACGTCGCGATCCGCAAGTGAAACGACTTCGGCCGGGTAAGCTGCTCGTAGCCAACGTGGGACAACGTGCAGCCGCGGCCGGAATTCTTGACGCCGGTCCAGGCCAGTGCCGGATCGAGGTAGTCACAGCGGTTCATGAACCAGGTGCCGGTTTCGACGCGCTCGCCGATGGCCAGCGCCGCGTCGGCATCGGAAGTCCAGATTGCTGCCGTGAGCCCGTAGTCGCTGTCGTTCATCAATGCGATCGCTTGCTCGTCGTCCTTCACTTTCATGATGCCGATCACCGGCGCGAAGCTCTCCTCGTGCATCAGGCGCATCGAGTGATTCACATTCACGAGTACTTGCGGCGCCATGTACGGCGTGCCTTCATGGTCGGCGGGAAATTCCCTCGGGCTCACCAGCAACTTGGCGCCCCGGATGATCGCCTCCTTGACTTGTGCGCGGGCAAATTCGGCGGCGCGCGCGCGCACCATCGGCCCGAGATTGACGTTGGCATCGAGCGGATTGCCCAGCCGGTACTGACGCGTGAGCTTGACGAAACCCTCCACGAATTCAGCGTAAATCTTCTCGTGTGCGTAGATGCGCTCGATGCCGCAGCACGACTGGCCGGAGTTGAAGAACGCCCCATCAACCAGGTTCTCGACCGCATGGGCCATGTTCGCGTCGGGGCGCACGTAGGCGGGGTCCTTGCCGCCCAGTTCCAGGCCAGTGGCGATGAAGCGGCTGGCCGCGGCTTCTTGTACTGCGTGACCACCGGCGACCGAGCCGGTGAAGGCGACGAAGTCGATCAGGGGCGACGCCACCATCTTCGACGACTGCTCGTGGCTGCAATGCACGAACTGGAACACGCCTTCCGGCAGGCCGGCTTCGCGAAAGCATTCGTCGTAACGCTCGGCGCACAGCGGTGTCTGGTTCGAATGCTTCAGGATCACCGCGTTGCCGGCCATGATCGCCGGCACCACCGAGTTCACCGAGGTCAGGTAAGGATAGTTCCACGGCGCCAGCACCAGCACCGTGCCCGTCGGCTCGCGCCGGATGAAGCGGCGAAAGCCCTGTTTCGGACCGGCGTCGATATCGGCCAGCGACTCTGCGGCGATCGACACCATGTAGCGCGCGCGCTCCTCGAAGCCGCGCACTTCGCCGGGCGACTGGCTGATTGGCCGGCCCATCTGTCGGGTGATTTCCTCAGCGATCTTTTCCTTGCGCGCCACGAAGGCGTCGACAAAGCGGTTGACGATGGCGGCGCGGCCGACGATCGGCACCCGTTTCCATTGCGCCTGCGCGCGCCTCGCCAGTTCCATCGCCTGCTGGATTTGCGCGTCGGTGGCAAGCGGCCGCTCGACATAAACGTTGCCGTCGATGGGGGAAATGGTCTTTTGAATGTCGGACACGATGGAGACTGGTAGCTAGTAATTGGTAATTGGTGATCAGTGATTGGAGCGCATACTCGCCAAACCCGGATCGACGATGGATAGAAATTGACAGATGGATCGGGGCATTTCAAGACTGGGTTTGAGGTTTGCCAATTACCAATCACCAATCACGGCATTCAAATAATTTCAAAATAGCGCTCCAGCTCCCAGTCGGTGACGGACTTGCGGAACTGGCGTTCCTCCCACTCGCGTGTGGCGGCGAAGTGCTCGACGAACGCATCGCCGAAACAGGCGCGCGCCGCTTTCGAAGCCTTCAGCCGTTGCGCGGCATCCCATAACGTGGTCGGCAGAGCGCCCTTCGCGGGCGGCTTGTGCTCGTAGGCGTTGCCGCTGATCGGCTTGCCCAATGCCAGCTTGTGCTCGATCCCCCACAAGCCGGAGGCGAGCGCAACCGCAAGACCCAGGTAGGGATTGCAGTCGGCGGCGGCAATCCGGTATTCGACGCGCTGGCTTTTTTCCGAGCCTGGAATGACCCGCAATGCGCAGGTGCGGTTCTCCGCGCCCCAGGTCGCGTGCGTCGGCGCCCAGTAACCCGGCACCATGCGGGTGTAGGAGTTGACGGTGCTCGCTACCATGCCCAGGAATTCCGGCATCAACGCCTGCTGGCCGGCGACGAAATGCTGCATCAGCGTGCTCATGTATAGCGGGCCCTTGGGATCG
>JANMYN010000261.1:0-2682 GCA_031382195.1 Betaproteobacteria bacterium | reverse complement strand
AGGGACCGTTTCCACGCCTTCGGCGACGACTTCCAGCTTCATATTGTGCGCCATGGCGATGATGCTGCGCGTAATCGAGGCATCGTCACGGTCTTCCGGCAGGTCGCGGATGAACGAGCGGTCAATCTTCAAACAGTCGATTGGGAAGCGCTTGAGATAGGCGAGCGAGGAATAGCCGGTGCCGAAGTCGTCGATCGCAATACGCACACCGGTATCGCGCAGCGCCTGCAGCACCTGGATCGCGCCTTCGGCGTCGCGCATCACCATGCTTTCGGTGATCTCCAGTTCCAGGTTTTCCGGCGGGAAGCCGGTCTGCGCGAGAGCTTCGCTGACCCGCCTCGCGAGGCCTTCGTCATACAATTGCCGCACCGACAGGTTGACCGCGACGCGCAGATTATCGTGGCCGGCGACGCGCAGCGCCTGTCCCTGTCGGCAGGCTTCCGTCAGCACCCAGTCGCCGATTGAAACAATCATGCCGGTTTCCTCGGCGATGGCGATGAATTCCGCCGGTTGAATCAGGCCTTTTTCGGGATTTTGCCAGCGCACGAGTGCTTCCATACCAGCCACGTTGCGCGACGAGACCTGCATCTTCGGCTGGAAATGCAATCTGAATTCGCATCGTTCCAGTGCGCGCCCCAGCGCCGATTCTATAGACAACCGCTCGCGCCCGAGCCCATCCATCGTCGGCGAGAAATACTGAAAACCGTTTTTGCCGGATTCCTTCGCGCGATACATGGCGACGTCGCTGTTTCGCAGCAAAGTCTTCAATTCGGTCCCATCGCGCGGGCTCATGCTGATGCCGATGCTGGCAGTGATCTGGAATTCCTGCTCGTCGATGACCAGCGGTCGTGACGTGGCTTCCAAAATTTTGTTGGCTACGGCGCTCACCGCGGCGAGGCCGGAGGCATCCTGCATCAGAATGACGAATTCATCCCCGCCTAGCCGTGCCAATACGTCGCCGTCGCGCAGGCAGGTGCGCAGCCGGGCGGCGACCTGCTTCAGGAGCTGGTCCCCGGCTTCGTGACCAATGATGTCGTTGATGTTCTTGAAGCGGTCGAGGTCGACCAGCATCAGCGCTGTTTTCATTCCCTGCCGCTGGCTCGTCGCAATGGCGTGCTCGAAGGCGCGCTGGAAGTGCGCGCGGTTTGGAATGCCGGTCAGTTCGTCGTGGTATGCGAGATACTCGATGTGCTCCTCGGCACGCTTGCGATCGGTGACGTCGCGAATGATGACGCTTGCACACAGCGCGCCGGATCGGTCCCGGAAAGTGGCCGACACAACCTCGACCGGCACGCAGCCGCCGTCCTTGCAGCGCAGTGTCAGCTCGCCGTGCGCGGCGCCAACGCGCCGCTGTTCGTGCTGAAGTGCTGCCGCGCGGGGATCGTTCGGCTCGGTCAGGCCTTCCCATCGAAGCGCAGTCAGTTCGCCCTCCGTATAGCCCAGCATCCGGCATGCCTGCGCGTTCGCCGCAAGGATGCCGCCATCGGGCCGCATCAGGAATACCGCGTCGATGCTGTGCTCGAATAATGCGCGGTAGCGTGCTTCGCTTTCATGCAATGCATAGGCCAGTGCGCGCCGCTCGGTAATGTCTTCGTTGACCGCCACGGCGCCGACGATCTCGCCTTCGCCCGAGACAATCGGCGCCGCCGAGTGCGTCAGATCATTGCGGCGACGCAATGCCTGCATCAGCAGCCATGCCAGTACCATCGTGGCCAGCGTGAAAACAATTAAAATCACGACCATAACCTTCTTTTCCTCGCGCCAGCCGGCCAGTATTTCTTCCTCGCTCAGACCGACTTGCACCATCAGCAGCACGTCGGCCACCTGGCGCGCGCTATAAATGCGCGCCACGCCGTCCACGGCACTGACGCTGCGCGATGCACGCGAACCGTGATTCGAGAGCAGATCTTTCAGGTTCAGGTTCCCACCGGTCGGAACGCCCAGCCAGGAGGGGGCTTCCGGCATGCTGGCTATCAGTTCGCCGTTCTCGTGCATCAGCGCAATTACGCCGTCGCGTCCGACCTCGATGTCCTGGTAGGTCGACTGGAACGCCTTTGGGTCAAGTGCCGCCACGACGGCGCCGGAGAAACGGCCCTCGGCATCGTCGAGCCGCCGGCTCGCGTTGACAAACCGGGCGCCATCGCTGCGCCCGACGATCGGCTTGCCAACATAGAGCCCGCTGGAATGCGAGCGATGCCAGTTGTAAAAGTCGCTGTCCGAGTAATTCCGGGGCGCCGCTGGATAAATATCGGAGTCGTTCACAACCATGCCGTGCGCATCGAGCACAAACAGCTTGCGGGCGTTGGGCAACTGGCCGATTTTTTGCGCGAGCAAAGTGTGCATGCCAGCGCTGGACGGGGCTCGCAACGCCGGCATCTGCAGGCACGCCTCGCCCAGGCTGCGCAATGTCGTGTCCGTCGATTGCAGCATCAAGGCGGTGCGTTGCTCCACTATCCGTGCGAGGTTGCTTGTGGTGCGTTCGGCTTCGTGCAGGCTGGCGTCGCGCGACTTGGCCAGGGTAAGGAACGCGAGGGTGAAGAGGGAAACGACCAGCAGGGCGGCAAGCCCCGGGATCAGGTAGAGAAGAAGAAGCTCTCGCTCTCGCGGGCGATCTACGGCCACGGGAAACTGGGGCGTCACGGAATTCGCGGTGAAGTCACCGGCCGAAGTGTACCCCGGATG
>JANMYN010000173.1:0-2417 GCA_031382195.1 Betaproteobacteria bacterium | reverse complement strand
CCACACCGGCTGCGCGGCCGAGAGCACCACCGCGCGCGAATCCGGCGTGAGCCGGCGGCGCGTACCGGTCTCGCCGGCGAGCGCTTCGTCGATTTCGCGTCCCTCCAGCCGGTAAGTGCCGGGCGCGATGTCCTGGAAATCTTCGTTGGGCTCCGACATCGCGAGACGCAGGATCGGTCGCACCAGAACGTCGGCCGCCGCTTCCCAGAAGCGCGCGAACGGTTCCTGGTTGGGGTCGACTGGCGCGGGCGGCGCGCGCAGCGAGCCCGCCTGGGCGATGACGCGACGATTGACGTCGAGCACCCAGATTCGCGAGCGTGCGCGTCCCAGCCGGCGCACCAGTTCACTGACTTCGGGCGACGGCACGATGACCGCACCGAGCCCCTGCTTGCTCGCGGTGTCGGACGTGCCGATCGAGCGGGCGGGAGAATCCGCAGCGGGGTCGTCGACATTGACGATGGTGAATCCCAGGCGCGGCCCGACCAGCGAGCGTGGCAGGCGCAATTCCATCAGGTATCCGCCCGGCAACGGGCGAAACGCGGCCTGGATGCGCGGATCGGAAATTTGCTCGCCGTCCGCCGTGAGCAGAAAGACCGACGCCTTGCCGGTGCTGCGCGCATCGACGGCGAAGCGCAGGAACTCGTCGTCCGGCGTCACCACCGCCACTTCCAGATGATCGGCGGCCTGCCGCGCATCGTGCTCGGCATCGCGCAGGACGACCTTGGCGTCGGACACTTCGAACAGGGCGTAGAGGGCGTTGCCGTGCCGGCCGATGCGATAGCGCGCGGAGAAAGCGCGGGACTCGGGATTGCCCGCTCCCGCGCCGACCGAATGCGGTGTCACCGATTGCCGGGCCCAGTCTTCGGTCAGGCCATCGACGACGATCGGCGCGGGCAGATTGTCGATCCTCAGATCGTTGCCCTGCGCCAGCGCGAACGGATAGACCTCGCCGCTCAGAAACAGGCTGGGCCGGTCGTTGAGCGCGGTTCCCACCGCGCGGGCGGTGGCGACGACGCCTTGTTCCTGCACCTTGAGCAGCAGATGTTCGAGTTCGCGCACGTACAGAAACCCGAGCAACGGGATCAGCAGCAGGATGCCCGCCGCCAGAAACAGCTTCAGGCGCAGGCCGGGGCGGAAGCCTCTTGCGCGATGCTCAGGGCTCGCCATGCCAGCGGTAACCCAGGCCGTAAACGCTTTGTATCGAATCGAAGGCGGCATCGAGCGCGGCGAATTTGCGGCGGATGCGCTTGATGTGGGACGTGATAGTGCTGTCGTCGACGGTGAGGCTCGCTTCGCGCATGAGCGCGTCGCGATCCTTCACATGGCCCGGAAATTTGGCGAGCGCATGCACAATCCAGAATTCGGTCAGTGTCAGCTCGACCTGTTGGTCTGCCCAGTGCGCTTCCATGCGCTTCAAGTTGAGCCGCAGGCGTCCGCGCTCCAGCACGTCCTCGGCAGCCGGGGGCGAGCCCATGACTTCGATGCGCCGGAACAGCGCCGCGATGCGCGCCAGCAGATGCGGCAGGCTGATGTCTTTGGTCAGGTAGTCGTCGGCGCCCATGCGCAAGCCGGACACGGTGTCGAGATCGCCATCGCGTGCCGTCAGGAAAATGATCGGCAAGGTGGATGACAGGGCACGCAGTTCGCGGCAAAGCGTGAATCCGCCCTCGATTTCGTCCGCCAGCCCGATGTCGATCAACGCAAGGTCCGGCAGGCGGATGCGCATCGCCTGGAGGGCGTCCGGGCGATTGGCGAAAGCGGCGACTTCGTAGCCCTGGCGGCGCAGCACGTCCGCGTAATTCTCGCGAATCGCGGAGTCGTCTTCGATAACGGCGATGCGCCTGGCCATGATTTATAGGAATACGTTCATTCAATAGCACTCACCGCGGATACCCGACGTGCTACGCACGTAGGGTATCTGCGGTGAGCGTTTCCTTTAGATACTGACGCCTTTCTATCCTTCCATAGAACTATACCCGAGCGCCGCATCGTCGCGCGCGGTCAAGCGAAATGCCATTTTTTTGCCACATTTCGCCCGCAGCTTTCCCTTTCTCCGACCTGGTCCCGCCCCACACCGGCGCTTCAATGGGCTCCGTGCAGATCGCACTGAAGCTCGCCTGGAGGCGGACATGAAAGTATTCTCGAATCGCAGTTTGGTGGGACCGCAGACGCCGGCCTTTTCAATGGCCTGCGATGTCGTGCGCATTGTCATTACAGCCGTGCTGGCGGGAGCCGGTTTCGCGCTTCTGCTGGCATTGGCCGTTTTGTCGCTGACCGTGGTTGCGCCGCCGGCGCAAGCCTCGGGCGCAATCGTGCTGGCCTCCTCCGATCCGGACCCGGTGGCGGGAGCAACGGGCGAGAAGCCGGGCGAGCAAACCAGCGGCAGTTTTCTGGTGCGCGTGCGTCCGTCCGGGCGC
>JANMYN010000161.1:0-2457 GCA_031382195.1 Betaproteobacteria bacterium | reverse complement strand
CGACGCACGATGGCGTGAATCTTTTCCACCAATGCGCGATAGCCTGCTGCTGCGCCGCCCAACTCGGTGCTGGCGCCAAAGTGAAATTCATTGCCGCCGCTGAGCCATGCATCCACGCCGAGCACGTTGTGCACCATGTTGCCGTAGCGGATCGAGCGCGCGCCGCAGGAATTGTTTCCCGTCATGCCGCCGATGGTGGCCTGCGCGGAGGTCGACACGTCTACCGGAAACCAGAGTTTGTGCGGCCGCAGGCGGGCATTCAGATGATCGAGGACCAGCCCCGGCTGTACCGTCGCTTCACCCTTGTCGGGGTCGATGCGGATAACCCCGTCGAGGAATTTCGAACAATCGATCACCAATGCCGCGCCAACAGTCTGCCCGCACTGCGAGGTTCCCGCACCGCGCGGCAGGATCGGTACGCCTTCTTCCGCTGCGATCTGTAAAGCAATCCCGGCGGCTTCTTCGGTGCGCGGTATGACCACGCCGACCGGATCGATCTGATAAATGGACGCGTCGGTGGAATAACGACCACGCGAAAACGCATCGAACAGTACATCGCCTTCAAACTGCGCCCGCAGTCGCTGTTCGAGCGGGCTGCGAGCGCCGGAGGGTCGGTGAAACCGGATGGGTGTTGCGGGAGCGTTCACGCCGGAGTTGCAATCCTTGGTAGATGATGGCGCAAATGATACCCGAGGCTATGGCGGGCGCGCTTGTTGAGGCCGGGGATTTTGAGTAGGCTCAAGTTCTTTGCGGGACGCACATTGATGACTTATCGCAGCGGACGCCATTTTCTGCAGATTCCCGGACCGACTAACGTGCCAGATCGTGTGCTGCGCGCGATGGACCGGCCCACGATCGACCATCGCGGTCCGGAATTCGCCCAACTCGGACGCGAAGTGCTTGAAGGCATCAAGCGGGTCTTTGCGACCAGCAGTCCGGTCATCATCTATCCGGCGTCCGGCACCGGCGCCTGGGAGGCCGCTCTGGTCAACACGCTTTCCGCGGGCGATCGCGTTCTGATGTCGGAAACCGGTCAGTTTGCAACGCTATGGCAGAAACTGGCGACCCGTCTCGGGCTTGTCATCGATTTCATCCCCGGCGATTGGCGACACGGCGCCGATGTGGAAACGATTGAGCGCAAACTGGCGGAGGACCGCAATCACACGATCAAAGCAGTCTGCGTGGTGCACAACGAAACCTCGACCGGCGTCGTCAGCCGCATACCGCTGGTGCGCAAGGCGCTGGATCGCACTATGCATCCGGCGCTGCTCCTGGTCGACACGATCTCGTCGCTGGGTTCGATCGATTACCGCCACGACGAATGGGGTGTCGACGTTACCGTTGCGGGATCGCAGAAGGGATTGATGCTGCCGCCCGGGCTAAGCTTCAACGCCGTCAGCGCGAAGGCACTTGCCGCGGCCAGGACCGCGGGATTACCGCGCAGCTATTTCAGCTGGGACGAAATGCTCGGCCCCAACAAATCCGGTTTCTTTCCCTACACCCCCGCGACCAACCTGCTATACGGATTGCGTGAGGCGCTGCAGATGCTGCAGGAAGAAGGGCTCGAAAATGTATTCGCACGCCACGCGCGCCACGGCGAAGCCACACGCCGCGCGGTGCGCGCCTGGGGGCTCGAGATCCTGTGCGCCGAACCCGCGGAATACAGTAATGCATTGACCGCCGTGTTGCTTCCCGCCGGACAGGATGCGGACAATGTCCGAAAAATCGTCCTGGAGCGTTTCGACATGTCGCTCGGCGCCGGGCTCGGCAAACTGCAGGGCAAGGTATTCCGCATCGGTCACCTCGGCGATTTCAACGATCTCACGTTGGCCGGCACCTTATGCGGCGTCGAAATGGGCCTCGAACTCGCCGGCGTGGCGATCCGCAAAGAGGGTGTTGCCGCGGCACTGGACTATCTGGCGCATTCGGGCGAAATGGCCGCCGGCAATCCGTCGCGTGTGCGGCTTGCGTAGTTGATTTTGTCCCTGAATATCGGGAATGAAAACGCACCAGCGCCTGAACCGCTTGGACATTGCGTGACGCTATTGCAGATCAGCGTCGCGCAATGACCGGCGTCGTAACTTGGTCCGGCATGGCAGCCCGACCCAGTCGATCCCGAATCGCTGTCCACTCCGGCAGCGCAGGCAATGCTTCGACAATAATGAGCCGGCAGCCGGACACGTCAAGCCGCCTCAAGGTGCCGTAGAGCAGGCGCGCATAGTCGGCCGGCAATTCCGGCGCCACCTGCCACAATGTGGCTTTCGAGTCGCGCGGCCGAGCCCGGCGCGATAACACCGCGACCGGCGCGCCCGCCCGGGCGCGCAGATAATTTTCGATTTCGTCGGCATGCACGATTTTGAGCGGCATTCCCGGCGCATAGTGGGACTCGAGCGACCCCGGCACACGCGGACGGTCGAGTGCAGACTCCCCGAACTGGGTGAGCAACACTTCGCCGAT
>JANMYN010000155.1:0-4465 GCA_031382195.1 Betaproteobacteria bacterium | reverse complement strand
GCTGGATATATGAACCAATTCCATTTCGGGAAACCTCCCATAAGCCCTGATCGCGCCTAATACCATCGGCTCGACGAAAAGCCTACTCTTGGATCGCATCCGGGACAAGATCGGCCTGAAGGGTTACGGCATCAAGGCGGAGACCGCCTATGCTAATTGGGTACTCCCTCTCCCGCCAGGGGAGAGGGGACCTAGGGAAACTCTGAATTACCACCCCGATTCGTCATCGTAGCAGCGCACATGTGCTTTAATCGGCTATGGGTACGAGGAGGAGCGCAATGAAACAGGGATCGCTGTCGATGACGGGTTATTTCGACAAGGGTAAGAAGACGCGCCGAGAGCAGTTCTTGGCCGAGATGGATCAGGTGGTGCCATGGCGCGTCTTTGCGCACTGATCGAGCCGGGTTACCCGAAGTCAAGTCCGGCAGGCGGTCGCCCGCCGCTGCCCCTTGACCGCAAGTCGGAAATCTAGCTCTTCGCTTCCGCCTTGTCTGCATCGATATCGTTCTGGTAGGTCTCCGGCCCGAAGTAGATTGCAATCGAGGTGAGCAGGGCCAGCAGCACCATGTACCCGGCCACGCCCCACGGCTGACCGCCGGCCCACACCACCAGCAGTCCGGCGATGAACGGCGCCGGGCCGCCGGCCAGAAGCGAACCGAGTTCGCGCGCGGACGCGAACCCGCTGTAACGCAGCTTCGCTCCGAACATTTCCGCGAAGTAGGCTGCCTGCGGCCCGAACATGCCGGAGACACCGATCGAAATCGCCAGGATCAGCGCGATCCAGATCAGGACGGTCGATCCGGTGTTGACCATCAGGAAAAATGGAAAGGCGAAAGCGGCGGAAAACAGGGCGGCGCCGCCATAGACTGGACGGCGGCCGATGCGATCCGAAAGCATGGAAAACATCGGCACGGTCACCAGCGAAATCGCGTACGCCAGCATGATTCCGGACAACACCATGCTTTTCGGCAGCCCCAGGTTCTTGGTCATGTAGTTGAGCGTGAAGACCGGATACAAATACCCGAGGCCGTTCTCGGCAAGTCGCGCACCGAACACGACCAGAAATTCGCGCGGGTGTTTGAGAAAGGCTTCCTTGACCGGCGAACGTGCGGACTTGCCTTTGGCCGCGATCTCGCTGAATACCGGTGTTTCCGAAACCTTCGAGCGGATGTAGAAGCCGACGATAATCAGGACGATCGAGAGCAGGAACGGAACGCGCCAGCCCCAGCTCAGAAAATCCTCCGGCGGCAGCAACGTGACCAACGCGAACACGCCGGTAGCGAGCAGCAGGCCGATATTCACACCGATCGCGGCAAAACTGCCGAACAATCCGCGCTTGCCGGGCGGCGCATGTTCGACGCCGAGAATCACCGCGCCACCGTATTCCGCGCCGGCGCCGAAACCCTGCACCAGCCGCAAGGCGACCAGCATGATCGGCGCCCAGATGCCGGCCGTATTGTAGGTCGGCAACAGGCCGATCAGAAAAGTGCCGATGCCGACCAGCATCAGCGTCATGACCAGCACCGGCTTGCGCCCGATGCGGTCGCCGAGATGGCCGAACAGCATGCCGCCGAAGGGTCGCGCGAAAAAGCCCACGCCGAAAGTCGCAAAGGCAGCGAGTGTTCCGACGGAGGATTCGAGCTTGGGAAAGAACAGGTCGCCGAACACCAGCGCGGCGGCGGTGCCGTAAATGAAAAAGTCGTACCACTCCAGGGCCGAGCCGATTGCCGAAGCCATCATGACTCTGCGATGCGAAGCATCCATTGCTTATCCCCCGTTATTGTTGTCAGGCGCTCTATGCATGCACGCGGCGCGGCGTCGTTGTTCCCCGGTAATCCGTCCGCTGAAGTCAGGATACAGCAGGGCCGCCGGGACGGCCTGTTGTGTCGCGTCAGAGGCCGAGTTCGGACAGGTCCGGATGATCGTCCGGGCGGCGGCCGAGCGGCCAGCGATATTTGCGATCTGATTCCCTGATCGGCAGGTCGTTGATGCTTGCGATGCGACGCTGCATCAATCCCTGTTCGTTGAATTCCCAGTTTTCGTTGCCATAGGAGCGGAACCAGTTTCCCGAATCATCGTGCCACTCGTAGGCGAAGCGCACGGCGATGCGTGCTTCGTGAAATGCCCAAAGTTCCTTGATCAGGCGGTAGTCGAGTTCCCTCACCCATTTGCGCCGGAGAAACCCGACGATGGCCTCGCGCCCGGAGAAGAACTCGGACCGGTTGCGCCATTGGCTGTCGACGGTGTAAACGAGCGACACGCGTTCGGGATCACGTGAATTCCAGCCGTCTTCGGCCAGTCGCACCTTCTGCGTTGCGCTCTCGCGGGTGAAGGGCGGCAGCGGCGGACGGACGTTCGGGTTCGACGACATGGCGATCTCCTGATCCGGTAACGAAAGATCCGCCGCCGCATTAGTCGTTGACCGAGATGACCGCCACCGCATAGGGCTTCAGCGTCAGCGTATCTTTCATCGCCTTCCAGCTTTTCTGGAAAGCGTGCGGATCGGTGGTTGCGGATACGAAACTGTCTTCGTCGAGGGTCGCGCCGAAAATCGCGCCGTTCACGCCGGACAGTTTTACAGATTGATCCTGGGCCGTCAGATTCGCCAGCCACAACGTGGTGCCGCCTTTGCCCTTGTAAGCCAGGCTCTGAATTTTCGCCGTATCCGACGAGTCCGCGCTGACCAGTTTTTGTCCCGCACCGCGCGTGAGGCCGCTGATGACGTGATACGCCGGGAACACGGCTGGACCGGAAAGGTTGTCGTACCACGGTTGCTGGTGATCCGCCTTGCGATAGATGATGCCCAACGGCCCGGTCGGTGCGCCCAGCGCAATCGCTTCGATGCCGGTGCGCGCGAATGTCGCGACAAAACCCAGCGTCCATGCTGCGGCGAACAGACCCCGCTGCCGGGGTTCGAGCTTGGTCAGACAGACGCGGAGGTTATCCGGGTTGGGCGTCCAGGTGGCGCCGTGCGGATTGTCGCGGCAGCCGATGCCGCTCGGACCGATGCGGTACGCGGTCTTGCCGGTAAAGGAGCGTGCCGTGGTGACCTGGTAGGGCAACGCCTCCAGCGTTTCCATCACCGAGCGGTCGTCCGCCGCGTGAACGATAGGACAAGTCGTGTTGACGACGAAATCGAGCAGCTTCGCCGGCGGATGTTTGCGATTGAGTTCGGTGAAAAAGGAGAACATGCCGCCGCCGAGCCTGACTCCGGGGAAGGCCTCGCGCACTGCTGCGTACAGGTCTTCGAGTTTCGGCGCGGGGGGGCGCGGGCCGCCCGGCAGCACCGATTTCAGATCACCCACCGGCACGACTGCAACCGATGCCAGCTTGATGCCGGACTCCCGGACCATGTCGGCAAGGTGCCTCAATTCCTGGCCAAATGCATCGATGCTCTCGACCACGGCTTCCAGCGCCACCTCGGCACCGGTCGCTTCGCTCAGCACGCGATAGCCATAGAGTTCCTTGAGGCCGTGCTTGCGGCGCGGATCGATGTGGCAAATCAGGAAGCGCGGCGCGGCGAGTTTGAGCAGATCGAGCTGTGCGATCGCGTGTTCGATTTCTTCCGCCGGCACGCCGAGTCCCACCGGCTGCAGCGCGTCGCGCGAGACCGCGCCGATCTTGACCTCGATGTGCTTTCCTGCGGCCGCTTTTTTGCCGCCCTTGGGCTCTGCTCCGCTCAGCGTCAACTTGATCGATTGCTTTACGACTTCGCCGGCTTTCAGCGTGTATGGCCAGGGCCTGGCCAGTGGACGAACGTAAGTCTTGAACGACGCGTCCGTCCAGTTGCGATGGTCTTCCATCTCGAAAGTGTCACCTTCCATCCGCACCGTCGCCGTGAGTCCGGGCAGCACTTCGTGCGTCAGCGAGCGGATGTCGAGCACCGGCTGCACCGGGTTCACCAGCGCAGGGAATCTGCTCTTTACTTTCCTGCCGTCGACGTGCTCGATTTCGACCGGACAGCCCGCCACGCCCTTGAGTGGATGCAGCACCACGAAACCAGTGCGTGCGGTCAGAAAGACCGTTTTCGGCACGGCTGTGCCGGTAAATTCCAGATTGCCCTGCGGCGAACCTTCGATCTTTGCGTCGTACCCAAGCTGCTGGTTTTCCATCCGGATCTCGGCGTAAAAAGCAATCGAAAAGCCGTCTGCGCGCTGATCGATCTTCAGGTTGCTGATCGCCGGTGTGGCGGTTCCCCAGTTCTTGTCGCGGATCAGGAAACCCACCGCGCGCAGCACCTCGACGCCGCTGACCCTGAGATAGCGGAGCTGGCCGTTTTCGAATTCAACCGAGAGCGGACCCGCGGTCAGGATGCGTCCCGGTGTGTCCGGCTGCTCGGTGCCGCATAGGGCGATGGGTTTGGAGATCGTGGGAGTTTTCATCGCCTTTACCTTTTGCATAAATTGTTGGAGGTGTTACGAGTGAATGCGTGAAGGTGTGAATGTGTGAAGGGGTAAAGGCGCTT
>JANMYN010000138.1:0-4682 GCA_031382195.1 Betaproteobacteria bacterium | reverse complement strand
TGCGCCGGGCGCCTGGTGCGCTGGGAGGAATACAAGCCCGAAGTGTTCATGGACATTGTTGATATTCACCTGGTTGGAATTCTGCGGCTGGCGAATGCGTTCCGGCCGCATCTCAAGGCAAGCAAGGGATGCCTTGTCAATATCGGGTCGATGTATTCATATTTTGGCGCTCCCCAGGCTCCTGCCTATGCCGCCGCCAAGGCCGCAGTTGTGTCGCTGACCAAGTCCCTGGCGATCTCTTTTGCGGGCGACGGCATCCGTGTAAACGCCATCGCACCAGGGTGGATCAAGACCGAGATCAGCCGCGGCGGGCGCGAAAACCCGGAATTCAATCAAAAAGTGGTCGCGCGACTCCCGGGTGGTGAATGGGCAGAGCCAGAAGATCTGGCCGGCACCGCTGTTTTTCTGGCCTCCGCGGCATCATCACTCATCAACGGCGTGACTATTCCCGTTGATGGCGGTTACTGCGCCACTTAATTCCAGCCAATCCGGCCCAAGGCCGGATTGGCTGTAAAAAGAAACAAACTCGTTTCACCCCCCCCAGTGGTTCGGCCCCAGGGCCGGTGGCGAACTGGAACCAAGGTATACTCATCCACGCCGCAAACGATGATTTAGCCCGACTTCACCAACTGACGGGTTTGGGCGACGCCAAACCACTGAAATCTTTGGGACGCAGCTCCAAAGGTCGGCACTACAGGGGATGAGCGCTCAAGTGACTTCGCGGTTGTTTCCGGCGGTGATTTTTGGCGGCGGCTGGGTTGGAAGCTGGAGCTTCAACTGTTGCAGCAGGAGCAACTGATCGTTCTCTGGCTCGGTGTAGCGGGACAAGACGACCACCCGATCATCTGTCGTGGGCAGTTCGACATCGATCATCTGCATGGCGGCGAGTTTTTCGAGCACCGCCCTCGGCGTCAGGCCCGGTGCCAGCGCCTTCAATCGGTGCTTCAGCGTGACCAGCAGGCAATAGGCCATGAATGCAATGAAGATATGGGCTTCGATCCGGGTTTCGAGCTGGTGATGGATGGGACGGATCGACAGATCGTTCTTCAACTCCTTGAACGCCTGCTCGACCTCGACCAATTGCAGATAGAGCCGCCACAGATGGCCGGGGTCATCGCTCTTGATATTGGAGCGCAGCAAATAGCCGCCTTCGCGCTGCCTTGCCCGCCGCAATTTCTTCCGGTCCAGGGCGAAGTGGAAGGTTTCGGATGTGACCGGCTGATCCTTCGTCGGCGTGTGGATGACCAGCAAGGCATAGGCCTTTCCTGCCTCTTTCTTGGCCGCGCCGAGTTTGAGCAACAGTTCGTCGCGTGTCAGGTCTTGCCGTTGCAGTTCGCGCAGGCGTTTGATCAGTTTTTTCAACCGCCGCCGCCGCATCGATTGCTCCTTGTCGCGCCGGCCTTGGCTGCGAACAAGAACATATGTCTCTTGCCCGTGTTCGATCAGCTTGACCCGCACACTCTCGCGCACCTCCTCCCATGGTTTGGCCACGAGCGCCTTCTCGAGTTGCGTGAGCCGTCCCCGCGGCGAGCCGACCAAGTAATGGATCGGCGTTTCTGAGTTGCGCATCTCCGCCAACACCTCTTCGGTCGGAATGCCGCGATCCATCACCCAGGTGCGCCTGGCCTTGCCATATTGCTTCTCGATCCTGGCCAGAAACGCCTTCAGTGTCGTCTTGTCGGAGGTGTTGCCGTCCATGACTTCGTAGGCCAATGGAAAACCGTCCGGCGTGACGATCAGCGCGATCACGACTTGCACGCAGTCAGAACGCTTGTCGCGGCTGTAGCCGAACTTCCGCTTGCCACCCCCCGGCGGCTCGCATTCGAAATAGGTGCTGGTCAGATCATACAAGAGCACCTCGAAATCGGCCTGAAACAGGTCTTTCCAGCGCCCGCTCAGGAACGTGAACATCGCCTGCTTGTGCGCGGTGAGCTTGTCAAGACAACGATACAGATTGTTCGGCTGCACCAGTGCGATATCCTCGCCGAGCAAATCTCCCATCGCGCTATGCTCGAACCAATGCCGGTGCAATCGCCATTCGCTGCCGGGAGAAATCAACTGGTAGCTGACCAGCGTCTTCAGGATGTTCAGCCAGTTCGTTCCTTCGCGCGAGGCTGGCAGCGCCGCCAACCAGAACGCGTCCAGCCGCAGCTGATCCCACAGAAGAGTCGCCATCCAGCAGGCCCCCCACTGACGAGGCCGACGCAACCGCATGGCGCTCAATCGGATCGACACCACATCGCAATCGAGCGCCGGCGCCGACCGATCCTCGGGAAACAGCGCGATCTGCCTGGATTGCCCAGTGTCTTCATCGAAGACCGCGATCGCCTTGCTCCACGCCGCTCTCTGGCTGTCATTGATCTCTCCAAGATACAGCACCTGCCGTTGAACCACGCGGCCACCATGAACACGCCGGTTTTCGACAACCGACCATGACCGATGTTCCTTGCCGTCCTTCCGGCGAATCTTGAAGCGCAAAAACATGCCCCAGACTCGCGCTTCGCCCACGGTCGCGCAAGGGGCTTGGTCGGCACTACAGGCGTTTGCGCAAACCTCGGCTCTGCAAAAACAAGCACTTACCGAGATCAGACCCCCCGAAAATCATGAAAATCGTGTCCAGTTGGTGAAGTCGGGTTAGGACCAGGGTTGTTCATTCAGCCATGTCAAGAATCTGCAATAAAAAGCGTTTTCAGCAAGCTCTTGGCGCAAGATCAGATAAATTTTCTCCCTGTTTCCTCAGTGTCCGTCTCGAAAGTTCTTGAGTCGAATGAGTCACTTATGATTCAAGGCTGGCAGTTGCCTGATTCGTGGAGGACTGCCGCCATGTGGACGAGTGAAAACAGACCGAGGTACAATCGGGATCATCTGCGCTACCCGAGTGATGTCACTGATGAGGAGTGGGCGCATGTGGAGCCGTTGATACCGAAAGCGAAACGCGGTGGGCGCAAGCGCGAAGTCAGTGTGCGCGAAGTGTTCAACGGGATCATGTACATTCTGAGCACGGGATGCCAGTGGCGTTACATCCCGAGGGACTTTCCATCCAGGAGCACGGTCTACCGCTATTTCTGTTTCTGGGCTTGTTGCGGCGTGATGGACAACATTCATCGCACGCTGTACGTCGCCTGCCGGGAGATGCTTGAGCGCAACGTCGAGCCCACCGCTTGCATCATTGACAGTCAAAGCGTCAAAAGTGCTGAAAAAGGCGGTTCCAGCATTGATCCGCATGGTTTTGATGCGGGCAAGAAGATCAAAGGCAAGAAGCGGAACATTCTCGTGGACATGCAGGGTTTGCTTCTCCACGCCACCGTCACATCCGCCAGTGTCCAAGATCGTGATGGCGGCATTGAGCTGCTGTCTGGGTTGTGCGGGAAATTTCCGCTCCTCGAGAAACTTTTCGGTGACAGCGCATTCCAGGGGCCACTCTTTCAAACGGCGCTGTCTACGATCCTGCCCTTGATTGAGGTCGAAATTGTCAAACGCTCCGATGCGGCAAAGGGCTTCGTCCTTCTGCCAAAGCGCTGGATCGTCGAACGCTCCATCGCCTGGTTGAACCGTTGCCGCAGGCTGGCCAAGGATTGGGAAAACCTCAACCTCACCGCCGTGATTTTTCTGCGCCTCGCCTCAATCCGTCTCATGCTCAGAAAGCTTTGTAATACTTCATGAACTTTCGAAACGGACTCTGAGGCCTGCCGGCAAAATGGGCCTTGCGACAGTTTGATCCATCAGGCTTCCACCGTTCTTCCAGACATTCCCCAGCGGTTCTCCCACATGTGGGCCAGCCTGTCAGCGGCCAGCCAGCATACTGCGGCAATGGCAAAACCAAAGTAGCCATCCACAGCATAATGCCAGCCGAGATGGACGGATCCAATGAAAATCAGGAAGCAGTGGGCGACCGCCAGGCTGCGGATCAGCAAGCCCTTGTTCCAGACGGCAAGAACCAGGAGAAAAACCTGCGCATTGTGCATGCTTGGCATTGCCGATATGCCCTTAACGACGATATTGGCTTGCTGGTTGAGATTGCTCTGCCAAAGCCACAATTGACCCTCAGGAGTTATAAGGGAATAGGCTCGCTCTATGGAATGTAGGTATTGCATGAGGCCCACATATGGATCGTATCCAAGCCCGAGATAACCGAAGTAACAGGGGCCAGCAGACGAAAACACCGTCGCCAACAAGGTGCCCCCCATTGTCCAGACCAGCATGTATGCCAGAATGCCGCGATTTCGCAGCTGGTTACTCGGTTCGAAGAAGGCGAAATGCAGAAAATACATGCACAGCGTGATAGCCCAGAGATAGTAATTGAAATCGATGAATTTGCTGATCACGCCATAACCGATAACGGGTTGCAGTACCTCCCAAGGGCGGAAACCCAAATGAATAAAGCGGTCCCACTGGTCGAAAGTTGCATCCCAGGAGAACGGGTTGAACCACGGGATGGCCCTTTTCATCACCAGGAAACTGAAGAAGAATGAATTGGTAATCGCGATAAGGCTAAAACCAGCAATGCATCTGCCACTGGTGAAGATTGAAAGGGCGGAACGGATCAATGCATGGAGCGGGCGGTCCGGTCGATCATACACTGCGATTTTAAAGAACTGCATTGCCAGTAGCGCCGGCACGGAAACGCCCAAATAAATTGCATATGTGGCGAGCCGTTCAGCCACAAAGGCGGGGGCAGGAAA
>JANMYN010000124.1:0-2362 GCA_031382195.1 Betaproteobacteria bacterium | reverse complement strand
CGATCTCGAACTGGAGTCGGGCGAATCGGTGCGCGACTACAGGCAATCCTACGTCACCCATGGCGAATTGAACCGCGACAAATCGAATGCCGTACTGGTGTGCATATCGCTCACCGGCAACCACCACCGGCTCGATTTCCTGATCGGCCCCGGCAAGGCGCTCGATCCGTCGCGCCAATTCATCATTGCCGCCGACCCGATCGGCAATGGATTATCGACATCGCCTTCGAACAGCGCAAACCAGCCGGGGATGCGCTTCCCGCGCTTCATGATCCGCGACATGGTGGAGAGCCAGGCCCGCCTGTTGGATAGCCAGTTCGGCATTACTCATCTGCATGCGGTGATCGGCGCCTCGATGGGCGGCATGCAGGCGCTGCAATGGGCCGTAAGCCATCCGCAAATCATGACCCATTGCGTCGCCATGACGCCGATGGCAAAAACATCTCCCTGGGCGGTGCTGGTGACCGAGACGGCGCGTTCCTGCCTGATGGCCGATCCGGCCTGGACCGGCGACGGTTTTTGCGCCGAACCGGAACGAGGCTGGCGTGCCTATGCCGGGTTGATGACCGCGCTATTGAGCCGGACCCCGTCCGCGCTCGCAGAATTCCTGCCGGACTGTGCCGAGGCGCATCTGTGGTTCGAGAAAATTCGCGCGCAAAACCGCGCGAACGGATTCGATGCGCACGATTACCTGTATCAGTCATGGGCCTACGAGGCGCATGACTTGGGCACAACAACAGGCTTTGAAGGCGACACCGAGGCCGCTCTGGCTGCCATCAAGGCAAAGACGCTGGTTCTCGCCCCGCCGCTCGATCTATTCAATCCGGCGGAAGCCGCCCGCGCAGCCGCAGCCAAAATACCCGGCGCCCGGTTTATCGAAATTCCTTCGTTGCAAGGTCACCAGGCGGCCACCAGCACCAAGCCCGAAGACGCCGCCTTTCTGAATCGCGTTATCGGCGAGTTCCTGAAGAGCTAAAATCAAGACCTTTCACCACGGAGGAAACAGATACCCTCCGTGGTTCAGGATTCTTCGCCCGGAGAGAGTCATGATCGTCGATCACTGCAGCTGCAATGTGAAGACAGGCAAGCTCAACGCGTTCCGGACAATTTACGCGACCGAATTTCGGGAAGACCCATGAAAGCCGCCATTGTTCTAGCTGCTTTTCTTGCAACCTCCTCATCAGCGCGCGCGGGCGATGAATCGTCGGGCATCGTTGGCAAGTGGACCTGGACCCGGGCCGAGAACAACTGTACGGAGGCCTATGACTATCGACCGGATGGCACTCTCTTCGTTGAGAGCGGCGCCGAGAAAACGGACAATACGTACGCGATCGCATCTTCGCCAGACCAGAATGGATTCTTCAAGAGGGCTCTGAAAATCGTGAAAGACTACGGCGGCAAGGACTGCGCGGATTCGGATGAGGACAGCAGCGGTCAGGACACTGCGATCTACATTCTGTTCCAAACATCCCGGCCGATGCACGCTGTGTGCCGAAATGCGAATCTCGATGCCTGTTATGGTCCGCTGCATAGATTAGGAGAGGAATGATCTTCTCCAGCTGTCGGTGTCGCGCCTGAATTGATTGCTCGCCGCCAATCGATGTCAAAGACTGAAATCCAGCCCTTCCAGACTACGACCGACGCGGAATGGGCAGCGGGGATCATGGCCGCGTCCGACCCTTGGGTTACGCTTGGCACGGGCTACGAACGCAGCCTGAATTTGCTGGTCAACCCCGCGCGCGAGCGCTATCTGGCAAAAGTGTCAGGAGAGCCAGCGGGCTTCCTCGCTATCAGCATGCAAGGCGCGTTCGTCGGCTATGTGCAACTCCTCGGCGTGGCTCCCACATTTCGGGGTCACGGTGTCGGCAAGGCGCTTATCGACTATGCTGAGCGGCGAATTTTCCGCGAGACACCTAATGTCTTCATCTGCGTGTCGGACTTCAATCAGGAGGCGCAGGGATTCTACGCAAAGATGGGTTATAGGAAAGTCGGCGAATTGCAAGACTTCATCATCGCCGGCCACGCCGAGATTATTTTGCGCAAGACCGTTGGACCGATCCGGCCAGGGGCTTGAATCCAGCGGCCTGAATGCCAGAAGATTCTCGAAGACGCCGAGAGGGCCAGATGCATACAGCAAGCCAGCAAGGATTACGATACCTACAGCAAGGAAAGGAATGCTTCTCCGGAGCAGCGGTGAAGCGGGGCACCGGATCAATTCAGGAGTTACGAAATCTGGTCAGGGTCGTGAGCTATCGCAGGCAGTTTCCGCGCGTCGCCAAGTCGCAAAGGCAGAGCCAGATGCTCCGGGAGATCCGAGGGATGTGAATTTTCCGTGCTTGCCACGAAAGCTGACCTTGGCGAA
>JANMYN010000109.1:0-2260 GCA_031382195.1 Betaproteobacteria bacterium | reverse complement strand
TGACCAGAGGCCAGATTCTTCTTGCGGTCGTGTACCGGCATCCGGGCGAGCAACCCTTTCGCGTGGCCGCAAAACAGACCGGCATCACCACGACGTTCCGCCCGGGCCAGCGCGGCTGGCATGAGCCCTACCAGCGCGATGTGGACGGGCAACCCATCGACGAGGTGGTCGACTGGGCCGCGATCGAATACAAGGTGCTGCGGCAGGAAAAGGTCGTCGCGACTTTGATGGTGCTCGCAGTTGAGGCGATCAAGTCCGGCAAGCGCTCGCCGGAGTACTGGGACGCGGAGCGACCCTGGATGGCGGGTGAGACAGGCAAAGTCATGGCGCTTTCGCAGGGAAGGGTAACCCTGCCCGCTTCCTGATCAGTGTCGATGATCAACGGCGACGATATTCGCGACGTAACACCGAAGGGTACCCCACTAAAAATGCCGTACGAGGCGGCGTATCGGCGCAATGGACAAATGACTATTCTACGGGGGGATTGTGTCCGGCTCGCCTTGAGGCGATCCGGCCATGCCTCAGCGCATGCGCTTCGGGACCGCCGACACGCTTGAGCGTGTCGGCGTCCCAAGCGAGCAGTGCTCGCTTGGTCGAACCAGTGATTTCGTCCACCCACCCTCTCCGCCAAATAAAAAGCCGCTCAAGGCGGCGTTTCGGCCTGATCAACAGATGAGTATTTTCACCGTGGGATTGTGTCCGTCTCGCCTCAGGGCGATCCGGCCATCCCTCAGCGCATGCGCTTCAGGACCGCCAACACGCTTAGGCGTGTCGGCGTCCCAAGCGAGCAGTGCTCGCTTGGTCGAACCAGTGATTTCGTCCACCCACCCTCTCCGCCAAATAAAAAGCCGCTCAAGGCGGCCTTTTACTTGGCGGAGAGGGTGGGATTCGAACCCACGTGCCAGGTCTCCCTGACCATCTGATTTCGAGTCAGCGCCGTTATGGCCACTTCGGTACCTCTCCGGATTGGTGTGGTATTTTACCAGCGATGCACTCTATTGCGAACTTTCCCCCGGCGCTGTCTTGCGTAGTGGCAATGAGACGACACGGAGTCCTCCTACAGGGCGCTTCGTCGAGAACGGTGCTCAGGATCGCCGTTGTGGCGATATTACTGACGCTGCCATCCTGCGATCTCAATACGATGTTCGAGCGGGCGGTGCCGCCTTTCGGCGAAGACGACGAGCTCGTCGTTCTGGTTCGCAACGGTCCCGCCACCCGCTTCCTCGGCGCGGACGGGAAATACAGCGGCATCGAGCAGGATCTGCTCGACATGTTCGCCAAGGACATCGGCATGCGCTTGCGCCTTATCGAGCGAACGCATTTCAGCGAAATTCTGCCGGCCTTGCGCCATCATCTTGCCCATCTGGCCGCCGCGAACCTGGTCGCAACCGAAGAACGCCGCAAGGATTTCATCTTTGGACCCGCGTATCTGTCCGTGCACACCGTGCTTGCGTACAACACCGATCACCGGCGTCCGAAAAATATCCGCGATCTGATTGGCAAGCGCGTGGTCGTCCTCGCCGGCTCCAGCAGCGCAGAACAGCTCCGGGCGGAGGCCCTGCAAGAACCTGGATTGCGATGGGATGAAATCGCGGCAACGGACAGCATGGAACTGCTCGACAAACTGTCGAGTGACGAGGTCGACTACGTCGTGACCGACTCGAATCTCGTCGAGCTTGCGCAAAATTTCTCCCCCAACATCGGCCGGGCATTCAATCTGGGGCAACCCGAAACACTGTCATGGGCGATGCCCAATGATGCGAGCCCGATTCTGGTCGAACGGGTCAAGAATTTCTTCGCCCGCATCAACGCCGACGGTACCCTGAGGAATCTGCTGGATCGCTATTACGGTCATATCCAGCGACTTACCCAGGGCGACGTAGCTGCCTTCCTGCAGCGCCGGCTGACCGTTTTGCCCCAGTATCGAAGCACATTCCAGGACGCGCAGGATTTGACCGGGATCGACTGGCGGCTGCTCGCTGCGCTCGGTTTCCAGGAGTCGCACTGGAATCCGCTGGCGACGAGCCCTACGGGCGTACGCGGATTGATGATGCTCACTTCCGAAACGGCGGATCGGCTCGGGGTGAATGACCGTTTGGACCCACGCCAGAACATCATTGCCGGCGCACGCTATTTGAAGATACTGAAGGACACGTTACCCGAGCGCATTACCGAGCCGGACCGCACCTGGCTGGCTCTCGCATCGTATAACGTCGGCTATGGCCACCTTGAAGATGCGCGCATTCTGACGAAACGTCAT
>JANMYN010000098.1:0-2389 GCA_031382195.1 Betaproteobacteria bacterium | reverse complement strand
ATCAAACTCAAGAGGTCTTCATCCGGTACCAGGACGCGGTCTGTTCCAGACCCTGCTGCAACGAAAACGGCGGTTGCCAGTCGAGCGCCGTCTTGATCGACGATATATCGACCTGCAGCGATCCGGTCAGCCGCGCAATCTGCTCTGGCCGTCCGATGAGCAGTCCGGCGCCACGCAGTAACGCTGGCGGAAACGGAAAAAGCATCGGCTTTTTTCCCAGTGCGGAGGCGATCTCCCGGATGAGTTGCGGCGTCGATACGTCGTGGTCATCGCTGACGAAGAACGTCCGATTACCTGCGGCCGAATGCACCATGCATGCTCCCAAAGCATCGACCAGATTGCCGGCGTAAACAAGACTGCGCAGATTGAAAATCGATAACAACGGTAACGGCAGCCCCGAATCGACTGCACGCAGCAGGCTCAAGAAATTCGCCTTGACACCCGGACCGTAGACCAGCGGCGGCCGTACGACAACAACTTCCATTCCGGTCTCGGTCGAAATGGTCCGCAGCCTCTTCTCGGCCTCGGCCTTGGATACGCCGTACGCATCCAGCGGCATGACGAGATCGCTTTCCACGAAGGGGCGTTCCGCGCTGGCCTCGCCGTTGACCTTGACCGAACTCAGGAACACGAACCTGCGCACGCCGGCGCGTGCGGCCTGGCGCGCGAGGTTCTCGCTGCCTTCCACATTGACGCGATGAAAGTCGCGACCGGCATCACCCGCCTGCCCGCGCATAACATGCACATGCGCGGCCAGATGGACGACCGCGTCGCATCCTGCGACCGCTGCGCGCCAATCTGTATCCGGACCGATGTTGCCGACGGCAAACGACGGAGTCTGCGGCCGATCGGGCAACGTCCTCATTGCTCTACGAACCAGATGCCCGTGCAAATCCAGGGATGCGCACAATGCCCGGCCGACGAAGCCATTGGCACCGGTCACCAATATTCTCATCGCCCCCTGGGACTCGAATCCTGTTGAGACGGGCGCAGAAAGAACTGGGGCAATCGGGACACCATCTTTTGCAAAATAAAAAGCGGCGAGACCTTGATCCCGTTTTCCCGGCAAGCGTGGTACGCCTCGAGATTGCCCTTGACGATGTTTCGGATGGACCGATTCGTATGGCCGCCGGTACGCATGCGCACCAGGACCTCCGGAATATAGACCGCCGAGATGCGTTCCTTCAGAAAAAGCCTCACCATCAGCTCGTAATCGGACTGGTAACGATAGCGAATGTCGAATCCGCCGAGCTTCTGAAGAATCGACCGCCTCACGAAGAAAGTGGGATGCGCCGGCATCCAGCCTCGCTCAACGAGTCCGGGTGAATAGGTACGCGAGCGCCAGTAGCGTACGACCTGTGACATGTCGTCCTTCTGGACGTAAACCAGATCGCCATAGCAGGCATCGATATTCCCATCGTTGAATGCCCGGGCCACTTTCCGCAATACGTCGCTGTCGGCATAGACATCGTCGCTGTTGAGATAGCCGATGATGTCGCCGGTAGCGACGGCCATTCCCTTGTTCATGGCATCGTAAAGCCCGCGATCGGGCTCTATCACCAGCTTCGAGAGCCGGCTCCGCCGGCTCTCGAGAACCTCGGCTGTGCCATCCGTCGACGCGCCGTCGACCACGATATGCTCCACTTCCGCTTCGGTCTGCGAGGCCACCGAGTCGAGCGCTTCGGCGATGGTCCCGACGCTGTTGAACGATACGGTCACGACCGAGATTCGAGGCACGTGATCTTTACTCATGTGGCGGCCTTTCCCCGTGGCCCGGGCATCCGGGCCGCGTCATCAGAGATCCCTCCACGACCGGACGGAGATACCCGAGCGAACGTAGCTGTCGTCGCCTCCGTACACCAGGCCACTGCCTGCGGCGCGCGCACCGGCATACTTAAGATAGCGCTGCAAGCCGCTGAAAAAATCTTCGTTCAGGGTGCTGCCGGACTTGATTTCGATAGGGAACAGGCCAGATCCGTCCTCGACCAGCACGTCGATTTCCGTGCCGATGTTGTCGCGCCAGAAGAACAGGTTGGAGCGCAACCCCGCGTTGAACCGCTGCTTGATGAATTCCGCGACGACGAAGGTTTCGAACAACGCCGGCCTCGCAGCATGAACGGACAGATGCTTGGCGCCCTGCACCCCTATCAGGAAAGCCGCCAGTCCCGTATCCAGAAAATAGAGCTTGGGCGACTTGATCAGACGCTTGCCGAGGTTCTCGTGATGGGGCGCCAGCAGGGCCACAATGTAACTGGCCTGCAGGACGCTCAGCCAGGAGCGGGCGGTACCTTGCGCAATGCCGCAGTCGGATGCCAGGCTCGCAATATTGAGGATCTGGCCGGTGCGAGCGGCACACAAGCCGACAAAGCGCTGGAACTGCAGCAGGTCG
>JANMYN010000088.1:0-5026 GCA_031382195.1 Betaproteobacteria bacterium | reverse complement strand
CAGCGCGAATGCAGGTTTACGCAGCCTGGCCGTTCACGAGGAAAACCTCAGAGCAGCGCGCTGTCGTGCCTTGGCAGCCTCTTCGTCGCGGTTTCTCGGTGGTGCGTTCGTCTCAAGCGAGCGCAGAAGGTTTCCGGCGGCCGTCGCCACCTCGTCAACAGCCGCGGCGAATGCAGCTTCGTTGGCTTTCGATGGTTTATTGAAGCCGCTCACTTTTCTCACGAACTGAAGCGAGGCCGCGCGAATTTCCGTCTCCGTCACGGGTGGTGCAAAGTTGAACAGTGTCTTGATATTTCTGCACACAAGCGTTACCTCGATATGCCTGGGCGGCCCAGATTAAAATAACAGTGACAAAAATTCATTTAACTCGAATCTCACGTCATCATCGAGAGAATGAATCCGTCACGTTTTGCTATCAATTCGATTCTGACCGCCTTTTCCTTTTGATGGGGAGAGCCTCCGCGGTGCAAAATTACGAGTCGAAGTCGCGCAATACTTTTCCGGCCTTCGGCGCATCCGCGCGAATGCCTTGCGCATCGGCAATTTTTTTCCCGTTGATCCACACGCCGTGCACGCCGATGGCCGGCGTAGTGAGGCGCGACGCGCCGGCGGGCAGGTCGAACACGCGCTCCGCGCGTTTGCGCCCGACAGTCTGCGGATCGAACAGGAACAGGTCGGCATGCAGGCCGGGCTTGATCGAGCCGCGCTCCTTGATGCCGAAGATCTGCGCCGGCTCGGACGTAATTTTTCGTATCGCTTCCTGCAGCGCCATGAGCTTGCGCTCGCGCACCCAGTAGCCCAGCAGGTGCAGGCCGAAGCCGGCATCGCACAGAAAAGTCAGGTGGGCGCCGGCGTCGGAGAGCGAGATCATGCTGTTCGGATCGAGCATCATGCGGCCAACCGCGTCATCGTCGGAATTGAGCAGCGTGGCAGTGAACATCGTGTCGAGGTTTTCTTCGAGTGCGAGATCGAGCGCGAAATCGAACGGATGCTTGCCGGCTTCCCTGGCGAGTTCCTGCACGGATCGGCTTTCCATGTGACGATTCTCCGGCTTCGCCGTCTGCGCCACAAACATCTGCTGCCAATGGCCATTGAACATGCGCCGTGCGCGCACGGATAATTCCTGCTTCACGTTGTCGCGAAATTGCTTGCTGGCGAGAATGCGCGGCACGTCCGCCTCCTTCGCCTCCATGACCGGGCGCCAGGATGCGAGGCCTTCGAATACATAAGGCTCGTGCATGGTGAATTCGAAATTCAGCGGGCAGGCACTCACCGCGCCGTAGAGCTTGCCGCCACGACGGCGTGCCTGTGCGATCGCTTCCAGGTCTTCGACCGTCGCCTCGGGAGTTTCGTTGCTATGCAGGAGCGCCGCCACGATGTAGGGCCGCCCGGATTCGCGCGCAATGGCCTCGATCGAAGTCATGGTGGTCGCTTTGGAATCCTTGGTCATCATCAGCACGCCGCGCCCGGCATCCTTGAGCGCGGTCGACAGTGACATCAACTCCTTTTCGTCGGCCAGCCGCGAAGGCATCGGCACGCCGGCTTCGCCGTTATGCTGGCCGGAACGCGTCGTGGAAAATCCCACCGCGCCCGCCTGCATGGCCTCTTTGACGATTCCACGCATCTGCGCTATTTCGTCGTCGGTCGCCGTGCGTTTCGTCGCACCCTCGCGCATTACCCAGGTACGCACCGAAGAATGCCCGACGAATACCGCTGCATTCGGACCGATGCCTTTGCGCTCCAGCATGTCGAGGTATTCCGGGAAAGACTCGAAATCCCAGTCGATGCCGGCGCGCAGTGCCTCCAGCGACATGCCCTCGACGTGGGTGAGGTTGCGCATCGTCAAGTCACGATCCGGCGGCCGGCACGGCGCGATGGTGAAGCCGCAATTGCCCATGACCACCGTGGTGACGCCGAGCGCGGGAGACGGACTGGCAAACGGGTCCCAGGTGATCTGCGCATCGTAGTGGGTGTGGGTGTCGATGATGCCGGGCATCAGTGCCAGGCCGCCGGCATCGAACCGCTCGCGCGCCTCGCCTTTGACCTCGCCCACTTCGGCAATGCGATCACCCTTGATTGCCACGCTGCCGCGCCGCGGTGCACTGCCCAGGCCGTCGTATATCGTTGCGTTCTCGATGATCAGATCGTGCATTTTTGCCCCTTTTTTTTACACCCAGTAATAAATGTTTTGTTTGTCGAGATCAGCGGTAGTAGCGCTTCGCGCGGTTTTCCGCCTGCTTGATCGCCGATTCGATACTGGATGCACCCGAGGCCGCTTCCGCAAACATGTTGACCACGATGTAGTCCGCCATCACACCCGCGGACGCCGGTCCGAGCGTACCCGCGTAGCCGTTGTCCCGTGTCAGCGCCGGAACATTGCGGTAGGGCAGCAATTTCGGATCGTCTTTCCAGAATTTTGTCTCGGCGTAAGCCTTCAAGGGCTGTTGCACGTAACCCAGCGAGGCCGATTGCCACGCCTCGAACTGTTCACGCTCCATCATGAAACGCAGGTATTCCTTCGCCGCGTTCGGATACTTTGTATATTTGAAGACGAACATCGGACTGAATGGATTGAGCTCGGCGGCGTGGCCGACCGGCCCTATAGGCATGTTCACGTGGCGGATGTCGGCAAGGAGCTTCTGCACGACGGGCTCTTTCGACGTCTTCACTGCGTAATAGATCGACACCCCGTTTAGCGTCAGGCTGATGTCGCTGGACAGAAAGGCCTTGTTATTGTTCGGATCCAGCCACGAAAGCGTTCCCGGAATAAAGGTCTGGTATAACGCCGCCGCGTACTTCAGCGCGGCAGCCGTTTCCTTCGAATTGATGACGACACGATTGTGCTCGTCCACCATCCTGCCGCCGTGGGCCCACAGCGCCCAGTGGGTCCAGGCATTGGCGTCGCCCACGGCGTTGCCGAGCGCAAATCCACAGGGTGTCCCCTTTTTCTTCAGCGCCTGGCACAACCTGAGAAATCCCTGCGTGTCGTTCGGCACCTTGTCGAAACCCGCCGCCTTGATCATGCTTTCACGGTACACCAGACAGCCGCCGAGAAATCCCGACCCGATGGCGATCCACTTTCCCTCGTGGATGCAGAAGCGTCGGACCACGTCGTACCAGCCGCCGTACTTGCCATCGAGATAGTTGGCCAGTTCGGTAAGATCGAGGAGCTTATCCGCGTACTGGTGGGGATCGTCGAACCAGCCGAGTATGATGTCCGGCCCGCTGCCGATATTGGCGGCGACGGCCGCCTTGGGACGGATGTCTTCGAAATTCTCTGCATCCACGCGCACCGGCACGCCGGTCAGTTGCGTGAATTTCGCGGTATTGGCCGCCCACTGATCCTCGTCGCCCTGTACGAAGCGCTTCCAGCGCAAGACGCGCAATTCCGCACCAGCTTCGGGTTTGTAGCTCAATTCGGCGGCCTGCGCGGACGGCGGGCCCAGCAGGCTCCCGGTGGTGCTGGAAATCGCGCTCGCACCGATCACCTTGAGGGCGTCCCGACGCGAAAACTCACTCATGCTTTTCTCCCTTGATCCACGCCGATTAGGATCCGCCCCGGCTCAGACGAATTGAAAAAGCACAGGCGCTATTCCCGCCGATCGGGATATCCGATTTCGAGCACTTCCAGCGTGGTTGCGCCGACCGGCCGATGCCAGGTGACTGTGTCGCCGACTTTGGCGCCCATCAGCGCCGTTGCAAGCGGCGACTGCCAGTTGACCTTGCCATGAACAACATCAGCCTCGTCCTGTCCGACGATGGTGAAAGTATGCGTGGCGCCGTCTTCGTCTTCGGCCTTTACGCTGGCGCCGAAGCGCACTTCATCACGCGGCTGTGCCGCCCGGTCCACGGGGATGGCGGACTCGAGTTTGGCCTGGTAGTAACGCAGGTCGCGTTCGATCTGGGTCAGCCTCGGGCGGTCGAAGTCTTCAGCGGCCTGCTTCAACTGCGTGAGTTCGGTGTGGAGCTGGTCGACTTTCGAGCGCAGTCCTTCGAAACCGGTGTCGGTCACATAGTTCGGCTCGGAACTGACCGGGCGTTCCGGCAGCTCCTCGCTGGTAAGCGCCTCGTTGTCTTCTTTGACGAATGCACGGCTCATTGAGCACCTCGTTCGGTCTGATGCGGCACGGTTCGGTCTGATACGGCACGCCTCGGCATTGATGCGAGGGACGAACCGAGCGCTGGACTACCCTGTACCCTGGCAAGGGTGGTCCACAAGCTGTCGCTGAATTGAACTGTGGATCATCGCATGTTCCGCGAAGAAGGAAAATGCAATGATTACGCTATTTTCCGGCGCGCCATCCCCGGATGTCATTGTTCGGCGTCACCGATCCGGATCTGCGCCGGATTCGCTTCATGGTTGTCCGACGCCGTATAGCGCGCCGAGTTCCCCGGACCAGGCGGGTCAGCGGGAATACACCTTTCAATTCATGCAGGTTCGGCCGTGAAGTCGTACGCGTTGCTGGCTGCAGGGGCGTGCTCCGGGGCGAGTCGGTTCTACGCCGCGCCTTACGGGTGAGGAATCCATGAGGCTATTCACCCTACCTGCAATTGCCCCTGCCTGTGACCCGATAATGCATCCACAAGCAGGAATTCACCGTATAAAAATCAGCCCGGGCCTGCGAGAATGGATACCGTGCCTGTTGCGCACTGTTTAGAACCAAAACATATATAAACAATCTTTTCTTTAAAAAAAGAGGATTCTGCCGAAATGCACGCAACGCTGCCCCTGATGAACGAGTTCCAATTCCCGGCCATTGATCGCAGGCGGCTGGAGACGCTTCAGGTCAACCTCGGTTACAAATGCAACCAAACCTGCGTGCATTGCCATGTCAACGCCGGCCCCAAGCGCACCGAGATGATGGACCTCGACACGGTCGATACTGTCATCCGTTTCCTGCGTGGCTCCGCTACGCGCACGCTCGATCTCACCGGCGGCGCACCCGAACTCAATGCGCATTTCCGCTATCTGGTGACTGAGGCGCGCAGGCTGGGGATCGAAGTCATTGACCGCTGCAATCTGACC
>JANMYN010000082.1:0-5703 GCA_031382195.1 Betaproteobacteria bacterium | reverse complement strand
ATGCCGTTGACCATGACGGTAAGACCGCCCTTGACCTTGCCATTGACCAGCCCTTGTACCAGCGTGCCCTCTTCCATTGCTTTCTCGAGGTCGTGCCACGCTGCAAGGCGCTTGGCTTTCTCGCGGGACAGGCGGGTTTCGCCGTAGCCGTCCTCGAGTGCCTCGATGGCAACCTTGACGTAGTCTCCGACGTTGACCTCGACCTCGCCGCGATCGTTTCTGAATTCGTCCGCCGAGATGAAGCTTTCCGACTTCAAGCCGGCGTTTACCACGACAAAATTCTGATCGATACGGATCACTTCAGCCGTAATGACTTCACCCGCGCGCATCTCCTGCCGCGACAGACTTTCTTCAAATAGCGCGGCAAAACTATTTTCGTTGATGGGCGAGGCGGGGGTCTGGGATTCAGTTTTCATGAGCAAAGGGTTGGAACTCGCAGAAAAACCGTTGCATTTAACGGGTTGGTTAATTTACCCATCAGCAGCGGAAAAAACCCCTCCTGCGGCAGCTGAGGCCGGCGGGATGCGGGTAATTCGTTCAGCGGGATGGGGCCTTGCGTGACGCGGATTCGAACCACTGGAGTATCCGGGCAACCACCTCTTGTATAGAAAGCCCAGTAGTATCAATATCTTGTGCGTCAACGCTCTTTTGCAGAGGCGCCACGCTACGCTCACTGTCGCGCGCATCGCGTTGGCGGATGTCCTGCAAAAGGGTCGTCAGAGTAGCATTGAAACCTTTTTCTATCAACTGTTTATAGCGGCGGCGGGCACGCTCCTCGGCAGACGCCGTGAGGAAGACTTTTAGCACTGCGTCCGGGAACACGACTGACGCCATGTCTCGTCCCTCCGCCACCAAACCAGGGGCACGACGAAACGCTTTCTGGCGAGACATAAGTCCCTGACGCACTGAAGGAAAAGCAGCAATCCGGGAAGCGGAAGTGGACACTGCTTCAGCGCGAATCGCTTCGGTCACATCTTCGCCACTTAGCAGAATTTTTCCTTCGCTGAAGTGTGCCGGAAGCGTGCGCGCGATATTACCAAGCGCATCTGCATCATTGAGGTCAACCCTGTCACGCAACGCCGCCAGAGCAACCAGCCGGTAAAGCGATCCGCTATCGAGATAATGAAATCCGAGATGCTCAGCGACTCGCTGTGCCACCACGCCTTTGCCGGAAGCCGACGGCCCGTCAATCGCTATGACCAGGGCGGAGGAATTCCACGTGACTTCGGCGAATCGCTCGAAGTAGTCGGGAAAGGTTTTTGCAACACACTTCGGCTCGTTGATGCGCACAGTCACGGAACCGAGCGCGGCCAGCGAGAAACACATTGCTATGCGGTGGTCATCATAGGTATCGATGGCGGCACCGTTCGTAAGACGTGAGCCGGCCGGCGGGGTTATCGCGAGAAAATCCGGCCCCTCCTGCACGCGCGCGCCCAGTTTGCGTAATTCGGTTGCCATCGCTGCGATTCGGTCGGTTTCCTTAACGCGCCAACTGCCGATATTGCGCAGCCGGCTGGTTCCATCAGCGAACAATGCGGCCACCGCCAGCGTCATCGCGGCGTCGGGAATCGAATTCAAGTCCAAATCGAAAGCGCGCAATTTCCCGGTTGAAGGTGCAGCGGCTTCAATCCAGTTTTCTTGCATTTCTATTCGCGCGCCCATTCGGCCCAGGGCATTCGCGAATTCAACATCGCCCTGGATACTCGCGCGACCCACGCCTTCGACGCGGACGGGACCCCCGCCAATTGCACCCGCGGCAAGAAAATACGAAGCGCCCGACGCGTCCCCCTCGACAAATACATCGCCCGGAGCGGTCAGATTGCTGTGGGCCGGGATTTCGAAAGACGACCAGCCGTCACGTTCGATCGTCACCCCGAAACGCGCCAACAAATTTAGCGTAATGTCGATGTAGGGCTTGGAGATCAGTTCACCCACCACCTCGATTGCGATTGGCCTGCCAGCAAGCGGCAACGCAATCAGCAGCGCGGTCAGAAACTGGCTGGAAACGTCGCCACGCACTCGGACCTTCGCGTCGCCTCCCAGGGTCGCGGGCTTGATCTCCAGCGGCGGATAGCCTTCGTTGCCAAGATAACGAATATCGGAACCCAGACTGCGGAGTGCATCGACGAGGTCGCCGATCGGGCGTTCATGCATCCTCGGCACGCCGGAGAGCTTGTAATGTCCACCGGACATCGCCAGCACGGCCGTCAGTGGACGCAATGCAGTGCCGGCATTGCCGAGAAACAAATCGGCTTGCTTGACCGGGAAGGTACCGTTACAGCCTTCGACCGCTACTTCATTCTCCCGGCCTTTGCTGATTTTCACGCCGAGGAGGCTCAGTGCTTCCAGCATGCGGTCGACATCGTCCGACGCCAGAAGGTTATGAATTTGTGTACGGCCATTCGCCAGCGCGGCTAGAAGCAGAGTCCGATTGGAAATGCTTTTTGAACCCGGCAGGCGTACGGTACCGGCGGCGCGATCGAGCGGACCGAGATCTAGATGGTCGGGATACCCGGGCATATCTCAGGAATCTCGCGGATTCATGAATCCTGCCGCAGCCATGCATCGCGCGCATTGCGCGCTGCGTCGAATAACTTTCCAAGCTGCTGCGCGTCCGCAGCGCGGATCAAGTCGGCGAGCTGCGCCAGTTGCTGTTGATAATTCGCAATGTCCGCAAGCAGTGCCGCGCTATTCGCCAATGCGATGTCCCGCCACATCTCCGGGGAACTGCTCGCGATCCGGGTAAAATCGCGAAAACCTCCGGCGGCGAATCTGAACAACTCCTGCGCGTCAGGTCGCCTCGCAAGCATGTGCACCAGGGTGTATGCAAGCATGTGCGGCAGATGACTGACTGCCGAGAACACCTGGTCATGATGGTCGCACGACATGCGGCTGACATGCGCGCCGCAGGCCTTCCACATGGATTCGATACGGTCGATCGCGCCAACATGATTTTCAGGCAGAGGAGTCAACACAACATTCCTGTCAACGAACAACTCCGCACTAGCGGCATCCACTCCGGTCCGTTCAGCGCCGGCGATGGGGTGCGCAGGAACTACGTGCGCTAGATGCGTCGGCAGAATTCTGCGGACGGATTCGACGAAATTCCTTTTGGTGCTGCCGGCGTCCGTTACCAGCGTTTTCGCGCCGATGCCAGCGGCCAACTGCGCCAGCACCCCATCAGTTTGCAGGACCGGCACAGCGAGCAATACTATATCCGCGCCTTTGACTGCAACGGCAATGTCCTCGATGGCTTCATCGATGACCCGCAGTGCGAGCGCGCGCTCGATATTGGCGCATCCCCGCCCTACGCCGACGATGCGCCGAACTTTGTCAGCTCGCCTGAGCGCCGCCGCTACGGAGCCGCCGATCAAACCGACTCCGATGACAACCAACCTGTCGCAGTAAAAATCCTTCAAGAATGTGGCACACCCATACGGACTGCGGCGGCCATGCTCATCGCAGCGCGATTTCGAGCGCCGACAGGAAGCGGATATTTTCGGCCTCGGTACCGATCGTTACGCGCAGATGTTCGGACATGCCGTAGGCCGCGAGCGGCCTCACGATTACTCCGAGCTTGAGCAGCCGCCGGAAAATTTCCGCGCCCTTACCCACTTGGACACTGACGAAATTCGCGTGTGAGGGAATCCAGGCAAGCCCGAGGCGCCGGAACCCCTCGGTGATGGTATGCATCCCCTGTCTATTGAGCAGCGTGCTTTGCGTCACGAATTCATCGTCGGACAGAGCAGCAACGGCTGCCGCCTGGGCGATATGGCTGACATTGAACGGCTGGCGCACCCGGTTCATCAGGTCGGTAATCTGCGGATGCGCAAAGCCGTACCCAATGCGCAATCCAGCTAGCCCATAGGCCTTCGAAAAAGTCCGGGAGACCAACAGGTTCGGAAACGCCTCAACCCAGCGCACAGCGTCGCCGCGCGCATCGGGTTCGAGATACTCGTTGTAAGCTTCGTCCAGGATTACCAATACGTCTGCCGGAATTTTCTCCAGGAAACTCCGGACTGTCTTCGGCGCTATCCACGTACCGGTCGGATTATTAGGATTTGCAATGAAAACGATGCGCGTATCGCTCCGGATCGCGCTGCGCATAGCGTCAGGGTCGTGTCCGAATTCGCGCGCAGGCACGACAATTCCGGTCGCGCCGGTTGCCTGGGTAACCAGCGGGTAGACGGCAAACGCATGTTCCGAATACACCGATGAACTCCCCGGCGCAAGGAAAGCCCGGGCGGCCATCTCGAGCACATCGTTGGATCCATTGCCGATCACGATGTGCGCCGAAGACAGTCCAGACTGCCGGGAAAGTGCTTCCTTCAAAGCAAAGCCATTGCCGTCCGGATAGCGCCCTGTTTCACCAATAGCGGCTCGCATGGCGTGTAGCGCCTTCGGGCTGGCGCCGCGCGGATTCTCATTCGAGGCGAGCTTGATGATGCTCGACTCCTGCAGGCCCATTTCGCGCGCAAGTTCGGCTATGGGCTTCCCCGGCTGATAGGGCGCGATACCACGAATATAACCCGGCGCGCGCTCGCAGACGTCGATGATGTCGTGCACAGGCGCCGCGGTATTCATTGCACAGCGACCGGATAGGAGCCGAGGATTTTCAAAAAAGCGGCCAGTTCGCGCATTGACTTCAGAGCGTGCGCCACATTTTCGTCGCCTTGATGACCTTCCATGTCGAGAAAGAAAACATACTCCCACAATCCCGTTCGAGACGGCCTGGACTCAAGCCGGGTCATGCTCACGCCATTCTTTGCCAGCGGGGTCAGCAACTCGTGAATTGCACCTGGCACGTTGCGGGTAGACATGACCAGTGATGTCTTGTCGTTCCCCGAGGGTGAAACGTCCTGGCGGGAAATTACGACAAAACGGGTGGTATTGTTCGGTTCGTCTTCAATGCTGCCAGCCAGGACCGGCAGCCCGTAATAGGCGGCTGCCGAGCGGCCCGCAATGGCTGCCGACTCCGCGTCAGCCTGCGCTAGCTTTGCCGCCTCGGCATTGCTCGCGACGGGAATGCGCTCGGCGCGCGGACAATTCTGTGCGAGCCAGCGATTGCACTGTGCCAGGCTCTGCGCATGGGAAAAAATGCGTTTGACAGCGGAAATATTGTTCCCCTTCGACAGCAAGTTCTGGTGCACCGGTAACAGCACTTCGCCGCAAATCTTCAAGGGCGTCGAGAGCAGAAGATCGAGTGTACGGCCCACCGCACCTTCGGTCGAATTTTCCACCGGCACCACGCCATAACCGATATTGCCCGACTCCACCGACCGGAAGACTTCGTCGATGGACGCAAAAAGCATGACTGGCACCTGCCCTCCAAAATGTTTGGCCGCCGCTTCCTCGCTGAATGTCCCTTTCGGGCCAAGAGTCGCGACAGAGAAGGCGTCCTCGAGAGCGCGGCAGGCGGAGATGATTTCCGTAAACAGGTGCGTCACCGCCTTTTCCGGCAACGGTCCGGGATTGTGCCCGGCAAGGCGCCGCAATACCTGCGCCTCGCGCTCTGGTCGATAAACCGGGCCATCTCCTTTGAGATTGCCGATAGCGTGCGCCGCCGATGCACGCTCGCTTACCAACCTGAGGATCTCGAGATCCAGGGCGTCGATACGCTCGCGCAGCTGTTTGAGGTTGTCCGGCATGGGCTACGATGTTGCAGGAAGATATTGGACCGCCAGAACACCTGCGATCGCCGCA
>JANMYN010000078.1:0-17108 GCA_031382195.1 Betaproteobacteria bacterium | reverse complement strand
GATCCGGCGACCCAGTTGCGATACGTGCTTGACGCAGTTGCTCAGATCAGAAAAGCGCTGGCAGGCGCAATACCGTTGCTCGGGTTCTCCGGCAGCCCGTTCACTCTGGCCTGTTACATGATCGAGGGACGCGGTGGCACCGATTTCCACGAAACCAGGAAGATGCTGTATGAGCGTCCCGAACTGCTGCATCATCTCCTGGAAATCAATGCGCGTGCGGTCACGGACTATCTCAATGCGCAGATTGAAGCCGGTGTCCAGGCCGTTATGATTTTCGACACATGGGGGGGCATGCTCGCGGGGGAAGCATTTCACGAGTTTTCGCTGCGCTATATCGAGCGCGTTTGCGCCCAGTTGAGACGCGAGCGGGAGGGACAAAAAATTCCCCGCATCGTCTTCACCAAAGGTGGAGGGTTATGGCTGGAGAGCCTCGCGCAATGCGGTGCCGATGCGCTGGGTCTGGACTGGACTGTTGACATCGGACAGGTCCGCGCGCGCGTCGGAAAACGCGTGGCGCTACAGGGCAATCTCGACCCGGCAGTGCTGTTGGCACGACCGGAAGTCATTCGACGTGAGACCGGAAAAATATTGGCGGCTTACGGATATGGAAGTGGCCATGTTTTCAATCTGGGGCATGGCATCTCCCAGTTCACCCCACCCGAGAATCTCGCGGCGTTGGTGGACGCGGTACACTCGGAAAGTCGACAATTTCACTCAGCGGTCTAGAGCCGCTATCGCCCGAAACCCTACTGTTTATACACAATTCGGGGCTGCACCACTCGGAGACGCAGCAACCATGCGGCTTTCCGAGGGGCATGTATACAAGATATTGAATTTATTCCATTAATTACTGTTGACAGGCTCAAGTCCGCGCCCCTTCTGGGTTTCAGTCCAATTTCCCAGAGGGCAACCGGGTAGTTTCATCAACAGATTTATCCACAGTCGCTCCACGTCCCAAAAAAGTCCTTTTGCGAACGTCAATTAAAGAAAAGCCACGGGGTTCCGGGTTGCTCGCCAACAGATCATGGCCATCGCAAGAGTTGCACTCGATTGCCCGGTAAATTCGCTGTTCGACTACCGATTCAGCGAACAGGGAACGGTGGTCGGACAACTCGTTGTTGTTCCCTTCGGCAGGCGGCGCGAGGTCGGATTGGTATTCGATGTCGCCGAGCACTCGGAGGTCGCCGACGCGCGCCTTCGACGCATCGAAAACATCGTGCCGGTGGCACCATTGCCGGCCGACACGCTTGCCCTGATTCGATTTTCCAGCGATTACTACCAATGCCCGATTGGGCAAGCGGCGTTTGTCGCCTTGCCCGCCGCGTTGCGGCGGGTTCGCTACGCCGCTCCGAAACCGCAATGGCAGTATGTGCTCACGGCCGCCGGCAAGGAGGTGCGCCCGGATCAGTTTCCGGTTCGGGCCTTGGTCAAGCGCCGGCTGCTCGAAGCCCTGCGCTCAGCGCCTGCTCTTCGCCGCGCAGATTTGATCGCGATATCTGCGCGTGCTGTTGAACTGGCGGAGTCGTGGGTGCAGGCGGGATGGGTGGAGAAAAACGCCGAAACCATTGCGCACGCCAATCCCGATTTTACGATAAACGCGCAGCACGAACTTACCGACGAACAACGCGGCGCGGTCAACTCGATATGCGCCGGGCTGGGGTCTTATTCGCCATGGTTGCTGGAAGGCATTACCGGCAGCGGGAAGACGGAGGTCTACTTCAGACTGATCGAGCAGGCTGTCGGGCGCGGCCTGCAGACGCTGCTGATGGTCCCGGAAATCAATCTCACGCCGCAACTGGAAGAACGATTTCGCCATCGGTTTCCCGCATTGGGACTGGTCGGTTTGCACAGCAATTTGTCGGAAGGCGAACGCTGCGCGAATTGGCTCGCGGCGCATGCCGGCCGGGCCCAGGTGGTAATCGGCACCCGCTTGTCGATCTTCACCCCGCTGCCGCAACTCGGGCTGATAATCGTCGACGAAGAGCAGGACGGGTCGTTCAAACAACAGGATGGTCTGCGTTATTCGGCGCGCGATCTTGCGATTTTCTTGGCGCGACAGCGGCAGGTGCCTGTCGTTCTCGGCTCGGCTACGCCCTCGCTTGAGACTTACCACAACGCACGCAGCAAGCGTTTTGGCCATTTGCACCTGAGTCAGCGTCCCGCAGCGACCCGAGCAGCCATAAAGCTTGTCGACATCCGCGGCATGGCGAAAGCGCGGGGCATTTCCGATCAGGTACTGCAGGCGATCGGTGTGCGCCAAGCACGCAGCGAGCAAAGTCTGGTGTTCCTGAATCGCCGCGGATTCGCTCCAACGCTGGTTTGCAACGCCTGCGGCTGGAACGCCGGATGCAGCCGCTGCAGCGCGCGCTTGGTCTGGCATCTTCGCGATGCCGTCCTGCGCTGTCACTATTGCGGGCACCAGGAGCAGTTGCCACGCGCGTGCCCGTCCTGCGGAAATCAGGATTTAAAGGGTCTCGGACAGGGCACACAACGTCTCGAGCAATTGCTGGGGGAACACTTTCCGGACGCGCGCGTCCTGCGCATCGATCGCGACAGCACCCGGCGCAAGCATGCGTGGCAGGCTATGCAGGACGATATTCGCAGTGAACGCGTGGATATCCTGGTTGGTACCCAGATGCTGGCCAAGGGACATGACTTTCCGAAGCTGACGCTCGTCGTCGTGGTCAATCCGGACAGCGCATTGTTCTCGACCGATTTTCGCGCCGGCGAAAAATTGTTCCAGCAGCTCATGCAGGTGTCGGGTAGAGCCGGGCGTGCCGATCTGCCGGGCGAGGTGCTCGTGCAGACTCAATTTCCCGAGCATCCGCTGTATCAGGCACTGGTGCGACAGGACTATCGGAGCTTCGCCGAAGAACTACTCGACGAGCGACGGCGTGCGGTGTTTCCGCCGTTTGTGTTTCAGGCGCTCTTGCGCGCCGAATCGCAGAGCGAATCGATGTTGATGGATTTCCTCAACTACGCGGCGAGCCGGGCCGACACAGGACGCGAGGCCGTCACGCTCTACGATCCGGTGCCGGCGACCATCTCAAAAATAGCAGGCCATCATCGCGGGCATCTGCTGGCGCAGTCCGCGTCGCGTGCGCAATTGCAGCGCTTTCTGTCTGAATGGCGTCCCCTGCTGGTGCAAAGGAAGGCCTCCCGGGTGCGCTGGTCGCTTGATGTCGATCCGATAGAACTGTGACGGGCCGCCGTGATCGAGCCGGTATAATCCCCGCTTTTATTCGACGTAGCGCGTAATGAGCAATACCCCGGCGGACCTGCGTTCCCATCTCTGTGATTTGCTGCATGCGGCCTTGCAGGATGTCGCGCCCGGTGCCGTCGCTACTATTCCCGTGGTGCTCGAGCGCCCCAAGTCTTTGCAGCACGGAGATTATGCTTCCAGCCTGGCGCTGCAGCTCGCCAAACCGATGAAGCGCAATCCGCGGGAAATTGCGCAAGCACTGGTGGCGGCGTTGCCTGCGTCACCTTATCTGGACCAGGCCGAGGTTGCGGGCGCCGGGTTCATCAATTTGCATTTGAAGCCCGCCGCAAAGCAGCGGGTCGTGCGTGAAGCCCTGGAACACGGACGCGCTTTCGGACGTGTCAGTCTGGGACGCGGACGCAAAGTGCAGATCGAGTTTGTTTCAGCCAATCCGACCGGGCCGTTGCACGTGGGACACGGGCGCGGCGCGGCCTACGGGGCAAGCCTTTCCAGTCTGCTCGAAGCTGCGGGGTTCTCCGTGGCCCGTGAGTATTATGTCAACGACGCCGGCAGGCAGATGGATATTCTGGCGCTGTCCGCATGGATGCGGTATCTCGAAATCACCGGGGCGACGCTGTCGTTTCCGCCGAATGCCTATCAGGGAAACTATGTGCGCGACATGGCGCGCCAACTCCACGAGACACAAGGCAAGCGCTACCTGCATCCCATCGATGCAGTGTTGGACGGTGTGCCGTCGATTGAAGCCGACCCGGAAGCGCATCTCGACGGACTGATTGCGAACGCCAAGCGGCTGCTCGGCGCGGATTACGCCCGCCTGCATGACTTCGCGCTGACCGAACAGCTCAGAGATTGCCGCAACGATCTGCTCGAATTCGGTGTTACCTTCGACTCCTGGTTCTCGGAGCAATCGTTGTTCGATTCTGGTCTTGTCGAACGGGTCGTCGACAAGCTGGAGAAAAGCGGCCACCTTTTCCAGAAAGAGGGAGCGAAGTGGTTTCGCTCGACCGATTTCGGCGATGAGAAAGACCGCGTCGTGCAGCGCGGAAACGGGCAGTACACTTATTTCGCGTCCGATATCGCGCATCACCTCGACAAATACGAGCGCGGCTTCGACCGCGTAATCAACGTCTGGGGTGCGGATCACCACGGCTACATTGCGCGTGTCAAGGGGGCGCTGCAGGCGCTCGGCCTGGACCCGGACAAGCTCACGATCGCGCTGGTGCAGTTCGCCGTGCTCTACCGCGACGGCAAGAAGGCGTCGATGTCCACCCGTGCCGGCGAATTTGTGACGTTGCGCGAACTGCGCAACGAGGTCGGCAACGACGCAGCACGCTTTTTCTATGTGCTGCGCAAGAGCGACCAGCACCTTGATTTCGATCTCGATCTCGCCAAATCGCAAAGCAACGATAATCCGGTGTATTACATCCAGTATGCGCACGCGCGTGTCTGTTCCGTCATGGAGCAATGGGGTGGAAATCCGGCGGAATTGGTCAACGCCGACCTCACCCCGCTCGTTGAAGTGCAGGAATTGCAGATTTTGCAAAAACTGCTGGATTATCCGGAACAGATCGAAGGCGCGGCGCGCGAACTTGCGCCGCACCTGCTGGCGTTCTATCTCAAGGATCTCGCAGGTGACTTTCACAGCTATTACAACTCCACGCGTCTCCTGGTCGAAGATGATCGCATCAAGCTGGCGCGACTGGCTTTGGCGGCGGCGATTCGCCAGGTATTACGCAATGGACTCGAGATCCTTGGTGTGGGCGCCCCTGACAGGATGTGAGGTAAACTCCCCTAATGAGCCGCGACTACAAAGACAGCGGATCTGCCGCAGCCGGTGGACGCGGCAGTCCGATATGGGTCGGCATTCTGATCGGGTTGCTGGTCGGCCTTTGCATTGCTCTTGGCGTTGCCCTGTACATCAACAAAGGCGCCAATCCTTTTCTCCAGAAGCAAAAGGCGGCGGAGAAATCCGCGGAAAAATCAACGGATGCGCAGAAGGAATCGACCGCCACGGAGACATCGAGGCCCTCCGCCGCAGCAGGCGAAAAACACGGCAAGAACGGCGAAGTCAAACCGCGCTTCGATTTCTACAAAATTCTGCCGGGTACCGAAGAGGCAGTTACAGACAAGGAATTCAAACGATCCACTCCTGCCGCGATCAAAGAAGTCTATTTCCTGCAGGTGGCGGCTTTCCAGAATCCGTCCGATGCGGACAATCTCAAGGCGCGCCTGGCCCTCGCCGGTATCGAGACGCGGATTCAGACTGCTACATTGCCGGACGGTCAAGTATGGCATCGCGTGAGAGTTGGTCCGTTCTCGAACCAGGATGAACTAAGCAAGTCACGTGCTGTTCTGAAGGAAAACAAGCTGGAAGCAAACCTGATCAAGGTTCGCGAATAGGCCCGAAGATTGACAACGTTACGGGAATGTCCATGAAACAACTACGCCCCTCATTGCTTGCCGCGCTGACGATTTTGGCAATCGTACTTGCATCGGCCGTTGCAGCCAAGCCTGTGCTCGACAGGGAATACAAGCCGATCGATCCGCCCCAGCCCCAGCCCGCCTCGGTGAAAGGTGTCGAGGTGCTGGAGTTTTTCAACTACGCCTGCTCGCATTGCTACGATTTCGAGCCGAACCTGAAGATCTGGCTGAAGAACAAACCGAAGAACGCGGAGTTCCGCTACGTACCCGCAGTGTTCAATGAGCGCATGATTCCGCTGGCCAAGATCTATTACACGCTCGAGGAAATGGGACTCCTGGAAAAGCTCCACGACAAGGTTTACAACGCGATCCATCAGCAACAGCTCGATCTGATCGACCGGGCGATTCTGCTGAAGTGGATCGGCGAACAGGGGGTCGACACAAAAAAATTCGAGGCGGTGTACGACTCCTTCGGTGTGAATACCAAGGTGCAGCGCGCGATGCAGATGACGCGAACCTACCGCATTCCCGGCACGCCTTATTTAATCATCGGCGGCCGTTACATAACTGGCCCATCGATGACCGTTAGCGCCGAAGGCAATGTCGATCATAACCGGCTCATGCAAGTACTGAACGAACTGATCGATATGAGTCCGGGCGGCGCGCGCTGACCTGCAAGTGAAGCATTTGGCCGCGCGATGCTCGGTCGCACTAATGGCGGCTGCGTTTGTGTTGGCCTCGATGCACGATGCGATGGCGGCGGAGCCGATGCAGGACGTGGACTACGTTCTCATTGTGCCGCAGCCGGTGGCAGTCCCGGGCAAGATTGAAGTCATCGAGTTTTTTCATTACGGCTGCGAATCGTGCAACCGGCTGGAGCCACAGCTCCAATCCTGGCTGAAGACTCTCCCCAAAGACATTTCCTTCCGGCGCGTGCCAGCCCTTCGGCGCACGGCTTGGGTCCCGCTCACCGGGGTCTATTTTGCTCTCGAACAACTCGGCGAAATCGACAGATTGCATACGCAGGTTTATCAGGCCATACATGAGAGGGGACTCAATCTCGGCAATTTCACCGAACTGCGCGCATGGGCGCAGCGGTCGGGCATTGATGGTGGGCGACTCGAACAAATTCTGGACTCCGATCTGGTCAGGGCGCAGGTGCAAAGCGCGCGCGACGCGACAGTGGCGTATGGCATTCGCGCCACGCCCTCGTTCGTCGTGGATGGAAAATACATGACCAGCGGCAGCATGGTGGGCACCCTGGAGGCGCTGTTGCCTGCGGTCGATGGCTTGATCGACAAGGCGCGCGCCGCACGCGCAACTAAATAATGGCGCCGCCCCAAGTAGTCATCATTACCGGCGCCTCAAGCGGCATAGGTAGGGCACTCGCGATGGAATACGGCGCACGCGGTGCCACGCTCGGACTGATAGCGCGCCGTGCGGACCTACTCGCGCTACTGGCGGCATCGCTGCCGGTTCGCTCCTACACTTATGCGGTAGATGTAACCGACGCCAGCGCGCTGGCAATGGCGGCGCAAGAATTCGTCGCCAGCGTGGGAACTCCCGATGTGGTGATCGCGAATGCCGGCGTGAGTGCCGGTACGCTCACCGGAAAACCCGAGGACAATGCCGTGTTCGAAGAGATACTGGCAATTAACGTAACTGGAATGATGCTGACCTTTCAGCCCTTTGTCGAAGCAATGAAACGACAGCGCAAAGGCGTGCTGGTCGGGATCGCCAGCGTAGCCGGATTTCGCGGCCTGCCGGGTGCGGCTGCGTATTCCGCGTCGAAGGCGGCCGCGATCTCGTATCTTGAAAGCTTGCGCGTCGAATTGCGCGGCAGCGGGGTATCGGTTGTAACGATCTGCCCGGGGTACGTCGCCACGCCGATGACTTCGAAAAATCCCTATCGCATGCCGTTTTTAATCGACGCCGGGGTGGCGGCATCGAAAATGGCCAGGGCGATCGCCACGCGCAAAAGGTTTTACGTTCTACCCTGGCAGATGGCGCTGATTGGCTGGGTCTTGCGCCGGTTGCCGCGGCCGCTGTATGACCTGTTGTTCGCGCGTGCACCGCACAAGCCGCGTCGGTCAACGAGCTGAGCACGCCGCGTTATCAGTGTAAGGAAATTCCCAGCACCGACTCGAGTTCCGCTATTGCGACGGCCGGATCTTCAACTTTGATCGTGTGCATTCCCATGGCCCGGGCGGGCTTCAGGTTGGTGCCCAGGTCATCCAGATAGACCGCCTGCGACGCAGCTATCCCGAGTTGCGCGCAAGCCCGTTCGAAGAACCGATACTCGGGTTTGCGCACGCCGACCTTGGAGGATTCGATGACGACGTCGAACAAGTCGAGAATCCCCTTCCATTCCCCTGCGCGCGCCGGCTCACGCTCGAACCCTCGCCCAGGCCCCGCGGCAACGTTATTGGTGACGCACGCATTGATAAAGTGGCGCTTGCATGCCTTGAGGGCTGCGACCATTGGCGGCCGCACTTCGCCATAGAGCAGATCGATAACGTCGAGCCCGCGCACTTCGTGACCGGCGGCCCGCGTCTCGGCGGCGAAAATTTCGTCGAACTGTTGTGGTGACAATTCCGATCGTTCGAAACGCGCCCAGGCGTTGTCATCCTGGTTGCGAGCATTGATCCGGCGCAGGAAATCTGCAGGCAACCCGCGTTCCAGCTCGAAGCGCTGAAACGCCAGAAAGGGGCTTTCAGTCATCACGCCGCCGAAATCCCAAAGCACTGCACGGATCGCCGGATTCGGCATCGCTATTTTTTGGTTTTCTTGTAGGCGTCCACAGCGCGCTTGAGCTCCTTGTATTCCTCGCAGGGTATGGGCGAACAGATTTTCTGGAGCTCCGCCAGATGCTGCAGTGCCTTGGGCAGGTTGCCGGTCAGAAGATAGGCTTCCCCGATGTACTCGTGCGCGTTCTTGTGGCTGGGATTGAGTCTCAACGCTTCATTGTATTGAACGAATGATGCGTCGAACCGTCCGGTTTTGCGATAGGCATACCCCAGCATATTGTGTGCGTCGGCATTGGTCGGCTCTGCTTGTACCGCGTTCGTCAGCAGTTCGATGGCCTTGTTCCAGTCTTGCGCCTCGATTGCTTTTTTGCCGTCCATATAATTGGCGTCGTTACTCTCTATAGTATTGTCTGCGCCCATGTTGGCGAGCGTCGGACCGGGCGCCATGGCCAGCAGCAGAAACATGACCGGGAAACGAAATCGGATGTGCATTTTCTATCCTCCTCGGACCGGAGCTTTACTCGACAGTCACGGATTTCGCGAGATTTCTGGGTTTGTCGACATCGGTGCCCTTGGTGAGCGCTGCATGATACGCAAGCAGCTGCAGCGGCAGCGTGTGCAGAATGGGGCTGAGGTAACCGGCGTGTTCGTTCATGCGGATGATGTGCAGCCCGTCCCCGGCCTGAATAAGGGAGTCGGCATCGGCGAACACGTAGAGCTCACCACCGCGGGCGCGTACTTCCTGCAGGTTGGATTTGAGCTTGTCCAGCAATGCATCATTCGGCGCGATCGCGATTACTGGCATGTCCTTGTCCACCAGGGCCAACGGCCCGTGCTTGAGTTCACCGGCCGGGTAGGCTTCCGCGTGAATGTAGGAAATCTCCTTGAGCTTGAGCGCGCCTTCCATCGCGATCGGATAGTGCATGCCTCGACCAAGGAACAGTGCATGCTGCTTGTCGGCAAAGCTTTTGGCCCACTTGGCCACTTCAGGCTCGAGCGCGAGAACCTTCTGCAAAGCAGCGGGCAGGTGCCGAAGCGCTTGCAGATGCCGTTGCTCGTCCACGGCGGATAAGCGGCCCCGTGTCTTGGCCAATACCAGGGTTAGCAAGAACAGCGCCGCAAGTTGCGTCGTGAATGCCTTGGTTGAAGCCACACCGATTTCGGGTCCGGCGCGCGTGAGAAACTTCATGCTGGCGTGCCGGATCAATGAGCTTTCCGCCACATTGCATATTGCCAGCGTGCGGTCCTGCCCGAGCGATTTGGCGAATTGCAGCGCGGCTATCGTATCCGCGGTTTCCCCCGATTGGGATATGGCGATGACCAGCGCATCGGGATTCGGTACGCTCTCCCGGTAGCGGAATTCGCTGGCGATCTCGACCGAGCAGGGAATGCCTGCAATCGCCTCTATCCAGTAACGCGCAACCAGGCCGGCGTGGTAGCTGGTTCCGCAGGCGAGCACGGTGACAGCGTTGATCCGTTTCATCGTGCTTTCTGCCTCGACGCCGAACAACTGCGGCACGATCGATTGCGCGCCGATAACCATCTCGAGCGTATTGGCTACAGCCCCCGGTTGCTCGAAGATTTCCTTCTGCATGTAGTGACGGTACGGCCCGAGCTCTACGGCGTCCGCGGACAATTTGCTCTCGTGCACGGGCCGGGTCACTTCCTCGCCCGTGCTGTTGAAAATTCGCACGCCATTCAACCCGATCTCGGCCACATCGCCGTCCTCGAGATAGACCATCATCTTGGTGACCTGTAGCAGCGCGGAAGCGTCCGAAGCGGCATAATTCGCGCCCTTGCCCAACCCAAGTAGCAGCGGCGCGCCCTTGCGAGCGACCACCAGCGATTGCGTATTCTTCTCGGACAGGACAGCAATCGCATAAGCGCCCCGCAATTCACCAATGGCTTTGCGCACGGAGGCGAGCAGGTCGCCACCTTGCTTCCAGTACCGGTGAATCAGATGTGCAACGACTTCGGTGTCGGTATCGGAATCGAAGCGATAGCCTCCAGCGGAAAGCCGTGCGCGTATCTCTTCGTGATTCTCGATGATGCCGTTGTGAACGACCGCGAGGCCATCTTCACTGATATGCGGATGCGCGTTACGTTCTGAAGGAACGCCGTGCGTCGCCCAACGCGTATGAGCGATCCCGAGAGAGCCGTTCACCTTCGCCTGATCCACCATTTCGGCGAGCGAGGCCACACGACCTATGCTGCGCAGGCGGTGCAGACCGCCATTGACTACCGCGAGGCCGGCGGAGTCGTAACCACGATATTCCAGTTTGCGCAGGCCTTCCAGCAGGATGGGAACAACGTCATGGCGGGCGACCGCGCCTACTATTCCACACATAGAATTAATGACTGGTGATGAAGGGGTCGCCAAACATTCGGGATGCGATGCTCGTTACTTAGTATTCTTCCTGACCGGACGTTTCCATCCGGGCACGGACATTTGCTTGGCGCGCGACAACGTCAGTTCATACGCCGGCGCATCTTTGGTGATCGTGCTGCCGGCGCCGATGGTCGCGCCACGCCCGACCGTCACCGGCGCTACCAGTTGCGTGTCGGACCCGATAAAAGCACCGTCGCCGATGACCGTACGGTGTTTGTTGACGCCGTCATAGTTACAGACAATGGTGCCCGCGCCGATATTGACGCCGCTGCCGATGGTCGTATCGCCCAGGTAGCTCAGGTGGTTCGCTTTGGACTTGTTGCCAACCTCGGTCGCTTTGGTCTCGACGAAGTTGCCGATGTGTACGTCGTCGTCCAGTCGAGTACCAGGACGCAACCGGGCGTACGGGCCGATTCTGCAATTGGCCCCGACGATAGCCCCATCGAGATGAGAGTAAGGCGCGATCTCGCTGCCAGCGCCGATTTGGGCATTCCTGAGGACGCAACCGGCCCCGATCCTGACATCATCGGCCAACCGGACCTTTCCTTCGAATAGGCAGTTTGCGTCGATGAAGACATCGCTTCCGCAATCGAGTTCGCCACGCAGATCGAACCGCCACGGATCGGCCAGTGACACCCCACCCGTCATCAGTTGCCGGGCATTCTGCAACTGATGAACACGCTCAAGATAGGCAAGCTGTTCTTTGCTGTTCACACCCAGGATCTCCCAGTCGTCTGCTGGCTGGATAGAAGTCACCTCGGTGTTCGAAGCGATCGCAAGCGCGACCACATCAGTCAGGTAGAACTCTTTCTGCGCGTTGCGATTAGTGAGTTTTGACAGCCACTGATGCAACATGTCTGTGGGCGCGCAGAGAATTCCGGTATTGATTTCACGGATACCTCTTTCCTGAGCGCTTGCGTCCTTTTCTTCGACTATGCGGACAATGCGACGGGACTTGTCGCGCACAATGCGCCCGTATCCGGCTGGATCAACGAGCGCCGCGGTAAGCAATCGCAGGCCTGGTTTGGAGATGAGAGTTCCAAGCGTGGCATCGCGTGTAAGCGGGACGTCTGCGTACAAGACCAGGGTTGTTCCGCCGGCCTGCAGATGCGGCAGGGCCTGCTGGACGGCATGCCCGGTGCCGAGCTGTGGTTCCTGGCGTACGAATTCAACGGCTGCGTTGCGGTATGCGGATGGAACCGCTTCGCCACCGTAGCCATAGACGACAATCGTGCGATCCGATCGCAGTGCGGTGGCTCGATCAAGCACGTGACCCAGCATCGACTTGCCACCGATCGTGTGCAAGACCTTGGGATGCCTGGAGCGCATGCGGGTGCCCTTGCCCGCGGCAAGGATCACAACGTTGAGTGGGGCTTTTTTCACGGGGAAACGCGACGATGACACGCGGAATTATCGCATAAGCACCCCGAATGGGTGAATGCGGGTAGCCGCCCCGCCAGTCAGCGCCCGGAGCAGCAAATTGTCTGTCCCGCGTAGACCCATTCGAGCAACGCATCCTGAACAGGCTGCGCATCGCGCGCACCGGCGTGGTTGATGATCAAAACGACCACGAGCATTCGGCCCTGAACGTCGAGCATATAACCCGCGAGTGCGCGCACACCTTCAATATAGCCCGTCTTGATATGCGCCCGCCCCGCGATGGGGGAAGTGATCAGCCGTTTCTTCATTGTGCCGTCGATCGCCACCAGCGGCAGCGAGGCGATGAACTCGGGCATCAGCGGGCTTCGATAGGCTTCAATGAGCACCTGCGCGAGATGACGCGAACTGATTCTGTCAGCGCGCGATAGACCCGCACCATTCTCGACAATGAGTTCGGGAAAATAAAGTCCGCACCGGCCAAGCCATTCGCGCAACGCGCGCTGCGATTTTTCCAGCGTCGCCGGCGGCGCCTCGCGGGTGCCGAGCGCGAGAAAGATCTGCCGCGCCATGACATTTACGCTGAATTTGTTGAGATCGCGGATCAGTTCCGAGAGCGGTGCGGATTCCCGCGCGGCGAACAGTTTTGCAGTTGCAGGAAGGTTGGCGTCCCGCACTTGCCCAGACCAGTCGCCGCCGACTTCGTGCCAGAGCTGCCCGAAGAGGGTCCGCGCATACTCGTTCGCTGACAGCAGGCTGAAATCGCGAAACTTCTTGCCGCAGCCTGATGGAAACACTCCCGAAAACGTCAGGGTGTTCTGGTAAATCTGCGGGCTGTCGGGCCACACATCACAGCGTCCTGGCCCGAGTCGAAGGTTATTAACCACAACAATCTGCGGCAGGGCCGGTTCGGAGAATATTCTGACCGTGTGCTTTTCTTCATCCGGGACGAACTGCAGCCGAACGGTCTTGTAATTGATCAGCAGCGCGTCCGGTCCGACGTTGTAAGGGCGCGACGGCTCGTTGTCGAACAGCGCCGGATCGAAGCTGTCGACGGCGAAATAACTGCGATCGAGCAAAAGATCACCCGTGATTTCGCGCAGGCCTCGGTCGCGCAAATCGCGTAAAAATAGCCAGAAACTCTCGAAGTTGAATTTCGGATCGCCGTGACCCTTTAGCACGAGATTACCTTCGAGCCGGCCGTCGCTCAGGGTGCCGTCGATCCACGCTTCGGTTTTCCAGGTGTACCCGGGCCCGAGTAATTCAAGAGCCGCGAAAGTGGTGAGCAGCTTCATGGCGGAGGCCGGGTTTTGAGCTTGTTCGGCACCGAAGGAAAGCACTGCCTGATCGCTGGCGAGATCGTGCACGTAAATACCGATCTGGCTCTCCGGAACGCCCGCTTGCGCCAGGGCTGAAGCTAGGCTATCGGGCAGTTTTCCCAGCGACGTGGCGCAGACACTAGCCGGCAAGACAACGAGCAGCAGCGCTAGGTGAACATTTGCCATGTTCCAGATCGCGGCGGTGTGCATCAGCTCAAGCGATCCAGGATATCGCACGTAGTCCCGACCAGCATGTCCATGTGGTCCTCTTCAATGACATATGGGGGCATGAAATAAACGGTATTTCCGAGCGGCCGCAGCAAGACTTCGCGGTCCAGCGCGGCGCGATAGAACTTGCGCGGGAACAGTGGATCGTCCGTCGCGACATCGAATGCCCAGATCATGCCGGTATTGCGAAAATGTCTGACACGGGGATGCTGGGCGATTTGCCGACAGCGGCTCGATAGCTGTTCGGACTTGACCCGATTCGTCGCAATTACCGTGTCCTGTTCGAAAATATCCAGCACGGCCAGCGCGGCACGGCAGGCGAGCGCATTGCCCGTATAGGAATGCGAATGCAAGAAGCCTCGCGCCATTTCATCATCGTAGAACGCGCGGTAGATATCGTTGGTCGTCATCGTTACGGACAGCGGCAGGTAACCGCCGGTGATCCCCTTGGACAAGCAGACGATATCGGGACGAATGCCGGCCTGTTCGCAGGCGAGAAAGCTGCCCGTTCGTCCGAATCCCACCGCGATTTCGTCGGCGATGAGATGCACGCCGTAACGATCGCACAGAGTTCGTGCTTCCCGCAGAAAGCGCTGGTGATACATCGCCATTTCGCCCGCCGCCTGAACCAGGGGCTCGACAATCAGCGCTGCGGTCTGCGTATGCTGTGCGACAAGATATTGCTCCAGCGCGCTCACCGCACGAAGGGCAACATCCTCGGCGCTTTCCCCGTGACGTGCATTGCGCCAATCCGGAGAGGGAAGTTGCGTGGTCTGTCTCAACAATGCCAAGTACGTATCCCGGAACAGAGGCACATCGGTAACGGACAACGCCCCCAGCGTTTCCCCGTGATAGCCATTTTTGAGGCTGACGAACCCCGTCTTTTCGGACCGCCCTGCGTTCTTCCAGTAGTGGAAGCTCATCTTCAGCGCGATCTCGACTGCCGATGCACCGTCGCTGCCATAGAAACAATGCGACAACCCGGTCAATGCCGACAATCGCTCGGAAAGCTGTACGACGGGCTCGTGGGTGAAGCCGGCCAGCATCACGTGTTCAAGCCGGCTGAGCTGGTCGGCCAGTGCTGCGTTGATGCGTGGGTTGGTATGCCCGAAAAGGTTCACCCACCAGGAGCTGATCGCGTCGAGGTAGCGGTTGCCGTCGAAGTCATACAGCCACATTCCATCGCCGCGCGCGATCGGTACCAGCGGCAACTGCTCATGGTGTTTCATCTGGGTGCAGGGATGCCATACCGACCCCAGGCTGCGGCTGAGCAGATCTTGATTGCGCGAAAAATTGGAATTCATCGGGACGCGGAGAAAGATTTGGCACGGCTGGACATTGCGCGCAGTAAGACATTTTTTACACAGTGAATCAAGCGCAAGTATTGGCGCTCTGCGGTGTTGGCTGCCAGGCAATCAGGCATCGTTGATGCTTTAATGACGCCTAGGTGTCCACATCCCCGTACACAGGAGGCTCTGTATGAACTTGCTGGAAACCATTACCGAGCATATATCAGCTAAACCTCTGCCTTTGGTGGCGATCACTGTTGCGGCCGTGCCGTGTCCCGACACCCCGGTAATTTTGACGCTGCATTGGCACGGCTTCGTCGAGGAAAAAATAATCGAAATCGAAGAAGCCAAAACGGTGGCTTACAAACCGGTCCCGAGTTCGGCACTGCAAGTCAACCATCGCTGGAACGACGTGGCGATGCTGGATCGGGCCGCGATGGAAGCCGGATGGGAGCTCGGAGCGTGGGATGTGGCCCGCGCCGAGCGAATCGGGTGTACTCGTCCAGGAGCCGATTCCAGCGAAGCCCTGCAATGTTTGCAAGCTTTCGGATCGTTTCCCTACGGTTTCAGCGATTGCCCGGTTGTCGAGGCGGAAGCACCCGATGCGGCGGAACTGATTACTCTTGCCGCTCGACGAGGCTATCTGCTGTGGATGTTCCGTCCGGTCTATCGAGGTATTTGGGCGGAGTTTGCCGATGACGCCACGCTGTGCGCCAACGGCACGCGAACGCCGCCGTGCCCGATTGAGTCAGTGCCGCCCATGGGCAATGGTTCCCGGAAAACGGTTTATCGCTTCGGCGTGCCGGGTTCCTCATGCCTAATCAACTGAGGTAGATCAGCACCCTGGCGTCGACGTACGGGGGCTCATCGCTCCCACAATGTAAGCGCCCGCTTACATTCTTTTTGGCTTGCCTCGGTCGTCGAGATTAGCCACAAGCCTTGAATTCTGGCTTCCCTGCCCTTATTATTAGCACTCGCAAGCATTGAGTGCCAATGAGAGCTTGCTCTCAATCTATCGTCTATAACGAGGAGAGTTCAAATGAAAATCCGTCCTTTGCACGACCGCGTAATCGTCAAGCGCCTTGAGGAAGAGCGCAAGACCGCCTCCGGCATCGTGATCCCCGATACCGCAGCCGAGAAGCCCGACCAAGGTGAGGTGATGGCCGTTGGCAATGGCAAGGTCCTCGAAGACGGCAAGGTCCGTCCGCTGGACGTGAAGAAGGGTGACAAGATCCTGTTCGGCAAATATTCCGGCCAGACCGTCAAGGTCCACGGCGAAGAACTGCTCGTGATGCGCGAAGAAGACATCATGGGCGTCGTCGAAGCAGCCTAAGTCAACTATCAAGTTCCACCCCCAAATATTCTGAGGAGCAAATTCCTATGGCAGCAAAAGACGTCAAATTTCATGACTCCGCCCGTGCCCGCATCGTGGCCGGAGTCAACATCCTGGCCGACGCGGTCAAGGTGACACTGGGCCCGAAGGGCCGCAATGTGGTGTTGGAGCGCTCCTTTGGCGCCCCCACCATTACCAAGGACGGCGTGTCGGTCGCCAAGGAAATCGAACTCAAGGACAGGTTCGAAAACATGGGCGCCCAGATGGTCAAAGAAGTTGCTTCCAAGACTTCTGATGTCGCTGGCGACGGCACCACTACCGCCACCGTCCTGGCGCAAGCGATCGTGCAGGAGGGCATGAAGTACGTGGCCGCCGGCATGAACCCGATGGACCTGAAGCGCGGCATCGACAAGGCCGTTATCTCGGTCGTCGAAGAACTGAAGAAGATTTCCAGGCCCTGCACCACCAGCAAGGAAATCGCCCAGGTTGGCTCAATCTCGGCAAATTCGGATGCAGTGATTGGACAGAAAATTGCCGAAGCCATGGAAAAAGTCGGCAAGGAAGGCGTCATTACCGTCGAAGACGGCCAGGGTCTCGAGGACGAACTGGAAGTCGTGGAAGGCATGCAGTTCGACCGCGGCTATCTGTCGCCTTACTTCATCAACAATCCGGATCGCCAGATTTCGATTCTGGACAATCCCTATGTCCTTCTGCACGACAAGAAGATCTCCAATATTCGCGAATTGCTGCCGATTCTGGAGCAGGTAGCCAAGGCCGGGCGT
>JANMYN010000075.1:0-4836 GCA_031382195.1 Betaproteobacteria bacterium | reverse complement strand
TCTCAAGCCGCGGCCTTTGCTATAATTCGCCCCGCTTTAATGCGCCCGTAGCTCAGTTGGATAGAGTACTTGGCTACGAACCAAGGGGTCGTGGGTTCAAATCCTGCCGGGCGCGCCAGATACTTCAAACGGTTAGATGCGGAAGCGTCTAGCCGTTTTTCACCAGCCGGACCAGTCCTTAAACCAGTGGACGAATTCCGCGTACGGCAGGGCGGGGCTGAAGAGATAGCCTTGGGCAACGTCACACTCCATGGCCTTCAGCGCATCGAAGGTTGGGCGATCTTCGACACCTTCGGCAACGGCCTGCAGCGAAAAGTTGTGCGAAAGGTCGATCACGGATTGCACGATCTGCCGGTCTCCGCGCGAGGTGAGCATGTTCGCGACGAAAGTCTTGTCGATCTTAAGCTCGTGCAGCGGGAGACGCTGCAGGTAGGCGAGCGAGGAGTATCCGGTACCGAAATCGTCCATTGAGAGACGCACGCCCATGTCGCGCAGACGCGCGAGCAACTGCAGCGAGCGTGCGACGTCGTCGATCATCGCGGTTTCGGTGATCTCGAAGGTCAGGCGGTCGGCGGGCACGTCCCAGGTATCGATCGCCCGCTGCACCAGATCAGGCATCTCCATGTCGGCGAGCATCCTCGTGGAAATATTGACACTCAGGTTCACGTCCACGCCCTCCCGGCGGAACTCCGCGGCCTGGCGCAGCACGGTATTGATGACGGCGAAGGTCAGCGGCGCGATGAAGCCCGCGCGCTCCGCCATTCGGATGAGTGCGCCAGGGGGCACATCCACGGTGCCGCTCGCCTTCCAGCGCAGCAACGCTTCGGCACCCACGCAGCGGCCGGTGCCGACCTCGATCTGCGGCTGATAGTAGACCGGCAGCTCGTTGAGGCGGATGGCACTGATCAATTGGCCTTCGATCTCGCCGTACGAGTTCCCGGCGTCGCTCCGGTCCTCAGGGCGGAAGACGTGATAACCGTCCTCGCTTTTGGAGGCAATGCCAGCCGCGGTGTCTGCGCAGGTCACCAGCTCGTCCGCATCACGGGCGTGGTCCGGGCAGATGGCAATGCCCACGCACGCCTGCGCTGAAGTGCTTTTCGCGTCATCATGAAACGTATCCTGCAGCGCGGAGAGAATCCGGACAGCGGCCAGCACCGCCTGCGCACCGCTGGCGAGCCCGGACAGAACCACGCAGAGCTTTTCGTCCGACAGGCGCGCGTAGCGGTCTGCGTCGCGCAGGCGTTGCCCAATGCGCGCGTCGATCTGCTGGAGCGTCGATTCCCATGCCTGCGTCCGGGTGACGGGTTCGAAGTGCTTTGGACGCGAAAGATAAACCACCAGAACAGCGAGCTGTCCGCCCGATAGGCCTGCTATCCCGTCGCGAATGCAGGCGGCAAGCGCCGATCGCGCGATTCGGTGCCAGTCCGATGGGGCCGTTTGCCCTTCGCGTATCGAGGCTCGCTTGCTCACGACAGATAGTACTCGCGCGCATCCAGCCCATACGCGCCGACCGCAAGTCCGCGCACGATGTGCACGGGCTCACTGGCGGCGGGCTGATAGAGCAAGTCCAGCATCGAAGGACTCGGAGCCGGAATCTTGTCCGGTCCGGAGATCACCAGCAAACGTGGTTTGAGCCGCCGCACCTTACTCTGGCGGACGATGACCGCGACCTCGCCCGAGGATAGCTCCACCAGCGAGCCGACGGGAAACACACCGACCGCTTGGACGAACTGTTCGACCAAGGAGGCTTGGAACAGCGTACCGCTCCAAGTGGTGAGCTTGCGCAAGGCCTCGTATGACGAGATGGCATTGACGTGGGGACGAACGTTGACTAGTGCCACGAAGCTGTCGGCTATCGCAGCCATGCGTCCGAACATACTGATATGCCCCGCACCTAGTCCTTCCGGGTAGCCGCTGCCGTCTTCGCGCTCGTGGTGCTGGGCAAGGCCTTCGAGAATTTCGGGGTGCAGGTTGGGGGTGGGCCGGAGCAGGTCCAGCCCGACACGGACATGCTGCTTGATCAGATCGAACTCGTCCGGGGTCAGCACTCCCGGTTTGGCGAGCAGCGTGCGCGGCAACTTCGTCTTGCCCACGTCGAGAAGCAGCCCCAGCATTCCCAGACGCGCAAGGTGTTCTTTCGGCAAACCGAGATGCCGGCCGAGTGCCACCAGGTAAACGGCGACCTGCAGGCTGTGTCCGTAGATCGCCGCGTCCTGCTGTTTCAGTCGGGCGACCCACATGAGCGCATCGGCGCTACGCATCATACTGTCCACCACGTCGCGGATGACCTCCTCGATCTGATCGATGTCGACGACTTTGCCGCTACGGATGTCGTCGACCACCTGGCGGGTCAACTCTTCCACACGGGCAGACGCCTCCCGCGCCGGCACCATCTCCTCCTCGATGGCCCGAGTCTCGGGGTGGTAGGTGATCTGGATCGATGCGGGGATGAAATCATGATGTACGGGTTGATGCGGAGGGTCTTCGACATCGTCGGGACGGCGGCTGGCTATCGCGGCGCTGCCTTCGGTTCCGCGGCGGCCACCCCGCCCGCCGAACACATCGCCAAGTCGTTCGAGGAAAGATCCGAACAGGCCCGACGGCGACCGGCCGGCGGAAGCAAGCGCAGACGCGGGTCTCCCGGGCGTCCCGATTTGCGAGCCGACGCCGGTGACCACCTTGAAGCGACCGCTGTCGCTCAAGTGCAACTCGGCTTCATGTTCTTCGGAGAATGAAGGGCGGGTACGCGCCGCCGTATCCTTCGACCCCTTGACCTCGTCGGACGCGGGGACGGCGTTTGCCGACGACATGCCGATTTTCGAAGGCCGTGACCCTACCGCGCGCGGCCGCGACACTTGCTCTTCGATCCCCGGGAACAGCCCCTCGGCGGATCTCTTGGGATCGACCAAGACGAACTTGCAGTAGCGCCGCAACTGGGCCAGCTGCACCTCGTCCTCGACCAGGAAACCCTGCAGCAGGAACGGCGTATCGATCCATGGACGATCGAGCTCGGCGATAAACATGCCGATCCTGATGTTATTGGGGTCAACTTTGATGAGCACGATTCAGGGCTAGACGGGAAAAGGGCGCGATTTACATCACACGATCGGCATTTTCCGTCGAAAGGAAACCGAATGTCGAGATGATATGGTCTGGCAGGCTGTCCCCGCGTATTGTCAACTTGGGCTGGGGATGACGCGATGGCCCCGGCACGATGTATCACTTTACCTCAGCGGGGTGACAGGGCGCTAACCTCCACGACCCGGCGTCACCGCTGCATGATCTCCGCCAAGTGCTAAACTGGCTGCTCGGAGAATATTGGACGGGATCCAAGGCACTTATTGCCGCAACCCCGGCGATCGCGTTCTTTCTCATTAGTTCTCGGAGACGGATAATGAAACTTGTGAAAAGCTTCGCGGCACTAGCCTTGTTCACCGGTCCAGCCGTCACGTTCGCAGGCAGCACCATCGATCAACTGCAGAATGCGGCGCAATCGGAATTTCGCCTGCTATCGGAAGACCTCGGCGCGGCGTTGAGCTACAAACCGCTCGCGCCCGCGGAACCGCTGGGCATTACCGGCTTCGACATCGGAGTCTCGGCAACCGCCACCCGGCTGGATCACGCCGCGGTTCTGGAAAAAGTTACGTCATCGAACGCACCGTCCACAGTCGTCGTCCCGCGGATCCAAGCCGTCAAGGGCTTGCCGTTCAATATCGATATCGGCGCCTCGTATGCAGGTGTCCCGGGTTCCAACATCAAACTCATCGGCGTCGAGGTGAAGTATGCAATTCTCGCCGGCAGCGTGGCGACACCGGCGCTGGCGATACGCGGCAGCTATACTAAATTATCCGGCGTGGACCAACTGGACTTCAATACCAAGGGTATCGATCTTTCGGTGTCCAAGGGATTCGCCATGGCAACGCCCTACGTTGGCGTGGGCACCGTGTGGGTGACCAGCACGCCGAATAACATCGCGGGATTGACCGAAGAGAAATTCCGCGAGAACAAGTATTTCGGGGGCGTCAATCTCAATTTCGGCCTGTTCAACATGGCCTTTGAGGCGGACAGAACGGGAGATGCAACCTCTTACGGCGCAAAATTCGGACTGCGGTTTTGACGCGTCTCTGGCCGTCGTGTCCCGCGGTCGCCTCGCCTTTCGAGACTGATCTCATCGCGAATTAAGTAAGAGGCATGCCCTGAGCCTGTCGCCGCAGTGTCCTATGGACACTGATGGATCTCGACCGTTGTGTGCACAATCTCCTGATGCCGGGCCAAGTGCTCCCGAACCGCATCAGGAGTCAGCGCCTTGTCGTGGGTGACGACACTCAGGGCGCACGCATAAGAGCCTTTGCCAACACGCCATACATGCAGGTCGGTGACGCGCGTTTCTCCGGCATCGGCACCGGTCTCGAGTGCTGCGCGGATCTCTTCGACAATGGGATGGTCCATTTCCCGGTCAAGAAGCACCTTCCCGGTTTCGGCGATGAGCTTCTTTGCCCAAATGGCCACCAGCACGGCCCCGACAATCCCCATCACCGGATCCAGCCACGACCACCCATAGAACCACCCTCCGGCCAGCGCAACGATCGCCAGTACCGACGTGGCAGCGTCAGCGATGACATGAACGTAGGCCGACTTCAGATTCAGATCGTGGTGGTGATGGTGGTGATCGTGTCCTTCCAGACCGTGTCCGTCGTGGTGGTCGTGCGCCTTGCCCAGAATAATCGCGCATACGATGTTCACGACGAGCCCAACCGCCGCGACAATCATGGCTTCCCGATAGAAAATCGCTTGCGGAGAAAATATCCGCTCGATCGAACCGACGACCATCAGGGC
>JANMYN010000071.1:0-1575 GCA_031382195.1 Betaproteobacteria bacterium | reverse complement strand
CGGGAGCGCACCGTTGCTCAATACGCCCAAGTGCTCGATTACGCACGATTCCGTTCGAACGCACAGGCACTTGCGGAACGGAATGTGTCATCGACGCGGCTCGGCGTGCTACTGCTCAACTTGGACGGCATACAGATCATCGATTCGACGCTCGGTTTCGATTTCGGAGACCGCCTGCTGGAAGACGTCGCACAACGCCTCCTCCTGGCGTTGAAGGGCACTGATGTCGTCGGCGAAATCGGACGCGGGCAGTTCGTCTGCATGCTTGTCGACATGGCCACTGAGGCGCACGCGGTGCTGGCGGCGAATAAGGTCTTCACGGTGCTGTCGGCACCGATCTGCGTGGACGGCCGGACGCTGCATTTGAGCCCTTGCGTAGGGATCGCGCACTCTGAGGGCCGCCACGATCCGGATGCGCTGTTGCGACATGCAGCGGCCGCGGCGCGGCGCGCCCGATTGAGGGGCGAGCCTTACAGCGACCAGCGGATCGCGGACGACCCGCTCGCCATGATGCAGTTCGACCTGCAGGGCGATCTCAAGAAAGCAATCGAAAACAATGATCTCTTCATGTGCTACCAGCCGCAGGTTGATCTGCGTACCGGGCGGGTGTTTGGTGCCGAGGCGTTGTTGAGGTGGAAGCATCCTGTGCGCGGCATGATCCCTCCCGACAAACTTGTGCAGGTTGCGGAACGGACCGGCCTCATCACCAGCCTGACAAGCTGGGTGTTCAACACCGCGTTGCGTCAGTGTGCCGACTACCGCGCGCAAGGGCTCGATCTGGGCGTGAGCATCAATTTCTCCGCGGCCAACCTGCGCGACGCCGAACTCGTGGAACTAGTCGAACAGGCTATTATGTTGTGGAATGTTCCTCCCGGGCGCATTGTCATCGAGCTGACGGAAACGGCGGTGATGGACGATCAGGCCACTTCGCTGAACGCGCTCATGCGTATCAAGAATCTTGGAGTGATGCTGTCGATGGACGACTTCGGCACGGGATATTCTTCCATGGGGAGGCTGCGCGACCTGCCGCTGGACGAGCTCAAGATCGACATGTCGTTCGTGCGAACCATGCTTGCCAGGCCAGCGAACGAGCGCATCGTTCAGTCCATGATCGGGCTCGGCAAGAGCCTCGGCCTTAAGGTGCTCGCCGAAGGCGTCGAGGACCTGGCCACACGCGAGCGGCTGTGTGTGATGGGCTGCGATTTCATGCAGGGCTATCTGGTCAGCAAGCCGTTGCCTGTACGGGAATTCATTGCGCTTGTTCGCGATCTCGCCTCGCCAAAAAGCTAGGGCGTCAAGCTGGCGGCGGCGGTATCCGGTTTGTATCCCGGGCAACCGACAGCATGTTCATTGTGGGTCAACGGCACGCTGACAACGAATATGACCGACCCGTCGAACTCCCGCCAATTACTGCATAACTCAGCCGGCACAACATCAATTCCTGCGCCCGCCGCTTCGACTACCTTACGGCATAACCGCGTCCCTCGAGACAGACGCTCAACGCGCGTCCATAGGCCACGGGTCCAGTTTCCGGATTGCGATGGGTGCGAAGATCCGGATCGTAGCCGGACTCGT
>JANMYN010000052.1:0-3003 GCA_031382195.1 Betaproteobacteria bacterium | reverse complement strand
CGGGAGCGCTTCGTTACGCACCAGAAATTGCGCGTCTTCCTGCGTATAGATGTCGTTGGTGACCACCGCCACTTCGTACTTGTCGCGCATCGCCTTGCACAACAACAGCGTCAGCGCCGTCTTCCCCGACCCCACCGGCCCCCCGATTCCTACCCTCAATGGCTGTGTCGTCATATACCTAACCCCTAAAGAAGATCTTCACCGCAGAGGCGCGGAGGCGCCGAGAAAAACACGCCGAGAAATCCGAATTGTACGTTGCCAAAATTTGGGCACGGTGGTTATCGCAGGCACGTCCAACCTCTCATTCTTGCAGTTGCTTTCCTCTGCGTTTCCTCTGCGCCTCCGCGTCTCTGCGGTGAAGAACTTGATTTACGATCTAAACAACCGCGTGTACTGGGTTTCGTGGCGGCTGCTGGCAATAGCCAGTGCCGGTGCAAAATTGCTCAGCGCTTCTTCCTGCATGCCCAGTGCGTTCTCTACAATTTCGGGTAATATCGCGATCAGCTTCACCAGCATGCGCTGGCCACTGGACTGGCCGAGCGGCACCAGCTTCATCGCCGCCGAGACCTGGTTTTCGCCCCACGCCCACAGGTAGCCGGTCAGCCCTTCGCGCAAAGGCACGCCGAGGCCATGCACGGCGAAACTGAACGAGGTCGGAAATGCGGGCGACTCGATCTGATCGAGCAGCCCGGTATCGATTTCGCGAGTCGCTTCGAGCACCGCTTTCAGCGCCCCGCCCATCTGCAGCGTTTCGGCCCGAAACTCCGCCGTCTCGCGAATCGCAATGAAGCGCTCATTCCAGTTACGGGCGGACTCAATGTCGCGCTCCTGCCAGGCTCGATAAAGTCGCCGCCATACCGGCGCCTCGAGCGTGCCGATATTGAAACACAGTAGGTCGGCAATCCAGGCCTGCGCGCTTTCCTCGTCAGTGATAGTGCCTTCATCCACCGCCCATTCCATGCCTTGCGAATACGCGTAGGCGCCGACCGGCAACATCGGGCTCGCAAGCCGCAATAGCTGCGCCATCGCCTTGGCGGAGATCGGGGACACGCTCATGAATCCGCTTTCGATACGTACTGATGAATGATGCCTCGGTGAACAGGGGCCTCGGCGCCTTCATGATGATGGCCGCCATAGGCGCCCGGTTCCGGCTCGAAAGGCGCATCGGTCAATACCACGATGGCGCCCAGGCCCTCGACCATCTGCCGCAGCACATAATCGTTGGCGATGCGCAGCCAGCCGCTGCCGATTTGCAAAGCAACATGGCGGTTTCCAAGATGATAGGCAATGCGCGCAAGTTGCACCGGATCGGGACATCCGATTTGCAGGACTTTTTCCGGCCTGGCTGTCACCCTGACGACACGGCCATCTTCGGCTTCGAGGAAATCGCCGTCACGCAGCGCTGCGCCTCGCGGCAGGAACAGGCCGGTTTCTTCGCCAGTCGTCGTCTGAGTGCGCAGGCGCTTCTTCTGGCGCAGCTCGAATGGCAGCACCAATTCGGCATCGAACTTTTCCCGCGCTGCGCAGCGCTTCTGAATATTCAGCATGATCAGAACAGGAAATAGCGCTGCGCCATCGGCAGGCTTGTCGCCGGTTCGCAAGTCAACAGTTCGCCGTCTGCGCGCACTTCGTAAGTTTCGGGATCGACTTCGATAGTCGGCAGATAGCCGTTGAGCGGCAGGTCTGATTTTTTGAGTTTGCGGGTTCCGGATACCGGCACCAGCGGCCTGTGCAATCCCAGTTTGCGTCCGACATCCGCTTCGAGTGCCGCCCGCGATACGAAGATCACTGAAGACTGCAAGCAGGATTGGCCGAACGCCCCGAACATCGGCCGATAATGTACCGGCTGCGGCGTCGGAATAGAGGCGTTGGGATCCCCCATGGCGGCCGCCGCAATGACACCGCTCTTGAGGATCAAGGACGGCTTTACGCCAAAAAAAGCCGGCTTCCAGAGAACCAGGTCGGCGAGCTTGCCAACTTCGACCGATCCGACTTCGTGTGCGACGCCATGCGTGATGGCCGGGTTGATGGTGTATTTGGCGATGTAGCGCTTGATGCGGAAATTGTCAGCGCCCCCTTTGTCCTCGGGCAGACTGCCGCGCTGCGTTTTCATTTTGTGCGCCGTCTGCCAGGTACGCGTAATCACCTCACCGACCCGCCCCATGGCCTGCGAGTCCGACGAAATCATGCTGAAGGCGCCCAGATCGTGAAGGATGTCTTCCGCTGCGATGGTCTCACGGCGAATCCGCGATTCGGCGAATGCAACATCCTCTGCAATCGCGGCATCGAGATGATGACAGACCATGAGCATGTCGAGATGCTCGTCGATGGTATTCACCGTGTAGGGCCGCGTCGGATTGGTCGACGATGGCAGCACATTGGGCTGGCCGCAGGCCTTGATGATGTCCGGAGCGTGCCCGCCACCAGCCCCTTCGGTGTGGTAGGTATGAATGGTGCGGCCCTTGAAGGCAGCCAGCGTGGTTTCGACAAAACCCGATTCGTTCAGCGTATCGGTATGAATCGCAACCTGCACATCCATTTCGTCGGCCACCGCGAGGCAGTTGTCGATCGCGGCCGGAGTGGTGCCCCAGTCCTCGTGCAATTTCAGGCCCATGACCCCGGCCGCCACCTGCTCGCGCAGCGGCAGACGCAGACTGGCGTTGCCCTTTCCAAGCAAACCGAAATTCATCGGGAATGCGTCCAGCGCCTGCAGCATGCGGCCGATGTGCCATGGCCCTGGGCTGCACGTCGTCGCAGCCGTGCCGGTGGCCGGGCCCGTCCCGCCGCCGATCATCGTGGTCACACCCGACATCAGCGCCTCCTCGATCTGCTGTGGGCAGATGAAATGGATATGACAGTCGATACCTCCGGCGGTGACGATCGAGCCTTCGCCGGCGATGATCTCCGTTGCGGCGCCGATGATGATGGTGACGTTTGGCTGAATGTCCGGATTGCCCGCCTTGCCGATACCGGCGATGCGGCCATTCTTGATGCCGATATCCG
>JANMYN010000027.1:0-2647 GCA_031382195.1 Betaproteobacteria bacterium | reverse complement strand
CCGGCGCCGAAATCTGGGTCAAGCACGAAAACCACACCCCTATCGGTGCATTCAAGCTGCGCGGCGGACTGGTTTATTTCCGTGATCTCTCGCAACGCAGCGTCAAGGCCACCGGCGTCATCAGTGCGACGCGCGGCAATCATGGCCAGTCGGTCGGTTTTGCCGCGCGTCGGTACGCCCTTGCTGCCACCATCGTGGTTCCGCTTGGCAACAGCGCCGAGAAGAATGCGGCGATGCGCGCTATCGGCGTCGAGCTCGTGGAACACGGTGAAGACTTCCAGGCGGCACGCGAACGCGCGGCATGGATCGCGCAGCAACGGGGCCTGCACATGGTGCCCTCCTTCCATCCGCTGCTCGTGCACGGCGTAGCGTCCTACTCGCTGGAGCTGCTGCGGGCAGTGCCGGATCTCGACGTAGTCTACGTCCCCATCGGACTTGGCTCGGGTATTTGCGGCATGATCGCCGCGCGCAATGCGCTGGGCCAGCGCACTGAAATCGTCGGCGTGGTATCCGAGCATGCGCCGGCCTACGCATTGTCGTTCGAGCAGCGTCGCCTCGTCGAGCACGCGGTTACCACCCGCGTGGCGGACGGCATGGCCTGCCGCACGCCCGAGCCGGAAGCACTCGAGATCCTGTGGCGCCACCTCGCCAGGATCGTGCGGGTAAGCGACGACGAAATCGAGGAAGCGATGCGCCTCATGTACTCGGCAACGCACAATGTTGCCGAGGGCGCGGGCGCGGCTGGACTCGCGGCGGCGCTGAAGGAGCGCGGCCGGTTGGCCGGGCGCAAGGCGGCAGTCATCCTTAGCGGCGCGAATGTCGACCGCGAAGTCTTGGCGCGCCAGCTCGCGAAAACCTGACTGCCTCTTGCCATGGGAAGGCCATGGCGAGAAGATTCGCCTGAAATCCTGAACGGACCTCGACCATGCTGATGCGACACCCGCACCTGAACCGTCTGACCATTCTTGGCGTCATTGTCTGTGCGGTGCTGATGATGCTGCCACGCAGCGCCGCCTTCGCCGCGCCGGCGATGGCCATTTATCGCGGCGATGTGCCCGCGGGAGCAAGTCCCAGCCGCAAGATCGAAATGCGGCTGAAAACGGATGGCACGATGAGCATGATCAGCGATTACCGGAACAATCGCGCGCCGATAACGGAAGAAGGCCGCTGGAACCCAATCTCCGTCGAACAGATCGACGTCATCATCGAGCGCAAGGACGGCGTCGCGGTCGGCCCTAACACACTGCACTTAGTCAAACAGGGCGATGTTTTGCAGACCACCCCGGAATCCGCCGCGCAATTCGGCAGCCAGGGCTTGCAACTGCGGCAGACAAAAGCTGCGCTGGCACCCTCGACCGGCGCTGTCGTCGGCACCGCGAATGCCGTGGGCTCGTGGAGATGGGAAGGTCTGGTTTCCGCCGCCGAAAAGTTCGCGATCGAGCAACCGGAACGCTACACCCTCGAGTTGCAAGGCGGCGGCAAAGCGCTGGTCCGCGCCGACTGTAACCGCGGTCAGGCGGCCTACAAACTTGATGGCAGGGCCATCACAATCAAGGTGTCGGGTATGACCAAAGCTTCTTGCCCGTCCGGTTCATTGTCCGAGCGCTACGTGAAGGCTCTCGGATCCGCGGTCGGTCAACGCACCAGGGGAGACAGTCTTTTCCTCGACCTGCCCGGCGAGGACGGAACCATGAAATTCGTGAGGACCAGATAACATGCCTTTTGATCCGAAGGCTCCCGGCGGCAATACGGCGCGCAATGTGCTTGGCGGGGCGCTCGCCGAGTGCTCAAGCAAGCCACTCACCGGTTTTTATCGCGATGGGTGTTGCAATACCGGGAGCGACGATCACGGCGTGCATTCGGTTTGCGTGCTGGCGACGAAGGAGTTTCTGGAATTCTCCGCTGCCCGCGGCAACGATCTGAGCACGCCAATGCCCGATTTCGGGTTTCCCGGACTGAAAGACGGCGACCGCTGGTGCCTGTGCGCCGCACGCTGGCGCGAAGCGCTAATGGCCGGCTGTGCACCGCGTGTAGTGCTGAACTCCACGCACGAGCGCACGCTCGACTACGTCAGCCTGGCAGACCTGAAGAAGTACGCGATCGACCTGCAATAAAACCAGAGGAAAGGTGAAAGGTGAAAGCGAATGCATCGTTGCGCCAGCCGTTCACGGAAAGAAGGCTGCGCTTTTGCGTTTCCACTTTTCCCTTTTACCTTTCAGCTTTCCTCTCGCCCTGCCAGCATGCGGACTTTGCAGCGGTTTGCGGTCCGAACTGAGGGAATACAGACAGCGTGACGAAATTCGGCGGACCGTGCTATTGTCGCTGTGCCGGAGCCGGCTGGATGGCTCCAGGCACTACTCAATTCGAGGAGCTATGAGCATTAAATTTCGCAGCAAAGAGCTGAGTCCCGCGGAAGTGTCCTTCCTTAAATGGCAGTACGGATTCGACGACGAGGATGAACCGTTCGAGCGTGCGCTGTGGCAGGTTATCATGCGAGCCTGGGATGTCGATGTCACATCGGAATCAGGTCCGCGCCATCTCGAACGCCTCGGCTGTGCCAACGCCTATCCGGAGGAAGTCGGGCTGTACGTGAAATTCAAGTCCGAAGGCAGCGACAAGGTCTGGAATGAACTGATTCGTCGCGCTG
>JANMYN010000232.1:0-1841 GCA_031382195.1 Betaproteobacteria bacterium | reverse complement strand
GACGTTCCTGGAATGGACCGGTGTCGTGCACGAGGAGACGGTGAATCTGCATGTGGAGGCCGACGGCCGCGTTCTGGTCTACACCGCCATGCAGGCGATGGGGCAGGGTATCGAGACCAGTTACGTGCAGATTCTTTCCGAAACGCTGGACATCGATCCCGACAAGATTGTCATCGTGCAGGGCGACACCGACATTGCTCAGGGCCTCGGCAGCATGGGCAGCCGTTCGCTCTACATCGGTGGATCGGCGATGCTAACCGCGTCGAAGCAGACCATCGAAAAGGGCCGCGAACTTGCCGGTGACGCGTTGGAAGCTGCCGGACAGGACATCGAATACCGCGATGGCCGATTCAAGGTGGCGGGGACCGATCTGGATATCGGACTGTTCGAGCTCGCGGCGAAGCAGCCGGAAAAGCGCATCGCCATTTCGACGCTACAGAAAGTCGACGGCCCATCCTGGCCAAACAGCTGCCATGTGTGCGAGGTAGAGATCGATCCGGACACCGGCGTCACGCAGATCGTGCGCTACACCACCATGGATGACGTGGGCCGCGTAATCAATCCGCTGATCGTCGCCGGGCAGGTGCACGGTGGCATCGCACAGGCGGTCGGTCAGGCGTTGCTGGAAAACACGCATTACGATCCGGAGACCGGCCAGCTTATCACCGGCTCGCTGCAGGATTACTGCCTGCCGCGCGCGGACGATCTGCCCAGCTTCAACACGTTTACCGACGAGACCACGCCGTGCAAGATCAATCCGCTCGGAGCAAAGGGGGTCGGCGAACTTGGTACCGTCGGCGGAACACCTACGGTCATGAATGCGGTCATCGACGCCTTACGCCCGCTCGGCGTCAAACAAATCGAAATGCCCGCGACCTCGGAAAAGGTCTGGCGGGCGATCAATCAGGCAAAAGCTGCTTAATAGGTCAACACCCAACACGGAGGCACGGAGGACACAGAGGGCACGGAGAAAAACGAGGGAAAAAGACACTTACTGAAGTAGGAACTTCTGGCACATGTAGAAGAATGCCGGTCGCTATCGATGCCAATTTTCCAAATCTCCGAATTCTGTATCCCGATTTGTTTTGCCTTTCCTCTGTGTTCTCCGTGCCTCCGTGTTGGGTTGAGTGTTGTTGGGGTTGAGATTTAGAGCTTGCGGCTCTTGGCGTTCCAGTGGCGCTCGAGGTTGGAGATCAGCGCGGGACTGAAATGGCAGTAGGCCTGTTCCAGCGAGTAAGTGGCGAAGTAGCGGCGAAACAGGTCCAGCGGTTCCTGCGTCACACGGAAGGCGCGCCGGTTCGACGCCGCGCTGACGATGCCGGACCCGGTGAAATTGTCGACGACGCGTTCGATGGCGCTGTCCATGTCGGCCGGTTCGACGATCTCATCGCAGATCAGGCGGCCTTCGGGGCTGTCGCAGTCGAGCCGGCGCTCGTACATGATCGCCTGGCGCGCGATGCGCTCACCCGTAAATCGCGGCAGCCGCATATTGGCCGCGCCGGGGATGATCCCTTCCTTGCGCGCGGGCAGGCTCAGAAACGCACCCCGCGCCGCCAGCACGTAATCCATCGTCAGCAGGTACTGGCAATGCCCGCCGATGGCGAACTGCTCGACCACGGCCACCCAGGGTTTCTCGATGGTCTGCCCGTTGACGTCGTCCGGCGTCAAGTCCTCGCGCGCCAATCCGCGAAAGAACTTGTTGTCGATGCCCAGATCACGCTGCAGATTCCAGATGAACGGGTTCTTGCCGTAGTACAGGTGGGTGAGATTGATGCCGCTGCCGAGCATGCGCTTGCCGTCATATTTTCCGCCTTGCACATGGTCGCCGCGTAGCACCCCGA
>JANMYN010000746.1:0-4481 GCA_031382195.1 Betaproteobacteria bacterium | reverse complement strand
GCCGCCGCAGCCCGCAAACATGTGTTGTGCGAGAAACCGCTGGCGCTGTCGGTGAACGACGCCAGGGAAATGGTGGCCGCATGCGACAGGGCGGGGGTCGTGATGGGAACCAACCACCATCTGCGCAACGCGTCCAGCCATCGCAAAATCCGTGAATTGGTCCAGTCCGGTGCGATCGGCACGCCCTTGTACGCACGGGTATTTCATGCCGTTTACCTGCCCCCGCATCTGCAGGGGTGGCGACTCAATAAGCCGTCGGCGGGCGCCGGTGTCATCCTCGACATTACCGTGCATGACGCCGACACCCTGCGCTTCATCCTGGGATCCGAGCCGGTGGAGGCCGTTGCGCTGTCGCAGCAGGCCGGGATGGCCGAAGCCGGGCTCGAAGACGGCGTCATGGCCGCGGTGCGCTTCGACAACAACGTTGTGGCCCAGCTGCACGACGCATTCACGGTGAAATTTGCCGGCACCGGACTGGAAGTCCACGGCTCCGAAGGTTCAATCCTCGGACGGGATGTGATGACGCAGCGGCCTGCCGGCACGGTCACGCTGCGCAACGCCGAGGGCGAGACTGATGTCGCGCTCGAACACGATAACCTTTACGCGCGCGTGCTGCGCGCATTCGTCGCGGCCATCCGCGGCGAGGGCGCGCCGTCAGCGAGCGGCGAGGACGGTGTGCGCTCACTAGCCACGGCCCTGGCGGTACTGGAAGCAGCCCGAACCGGCCGGCGCACCCCCGTCAGATTCCAGTAGAACCCGATCCTTTATAGAACATGAACAAGGTTATTTCCGCGGAGCAGGCCTCACAGCTCGTGCGCGACGGTGACGTCGTCACCGTCAGTTCTTCCAGCGGGCTCGGCTGTCCCGACAAGGTGCTGGCGGCGCTCGGCAACCGCTTTGCCAAGGAAGGTCACCCGCGCGATCTCACCACCTTGCATCCGATCGCGGCCGGCGACATGTACGGCATCCGCGGGATTGATCATCTCGCCCTTCCCGGCATGCTCAAAGCAGTTCTGGCCGGCTCCTATCCCAGCGGGCCGTCGTCGCTGCCGATGCCGGCAATCTGGCGCCTGATAGTCGACGAGGCCATCGCCGCGTACAACCTGCCGAGCGGCATACTGTTCGACATGCACCGCGACGCAGCAGCAAAGCGCCCCGGCGTGCTCACCAAAGTGGGGCTCGATACTTTCGTCGATCCCTCGCGCCAGGGCGGTGCGATGAACAAGCTCGCCGCTACGCGACCGGTGGTGAGAAAAGTGACCTTTGCCGACGACGAATGGCTGTTTTTTCCAGCGATCGCGCCACGGGTGGCCATTCTGCGCGCCACCACCGCGGACGAGCGCGGAAACCTTTCCTTCGAACACGAAGGCGCGTTTCTCGGCGCCATGGACCAGGCTCTGGCTGCCCGCAACAACGGCGGCGTGATCATCGCGCAAGTCAAACGCGTTGTCCGCGCCGGCTCGCTCAAGCCGCAACAGGTGCGTGTGCCGGGAACGCTGGTGGATTACATCGTGATCGACCCTGATCAGATGCAGACCACGCAGACGGTTTACGACCCCGCCATCAGCGGCGAAATCGTCCGGCCCGAGAGCAGCTTCGAACTGCAGGCCTGGGGCGCGGAAAAAGTGATCGCCCGGCGTGCAGCACTGGAGCTCTCCACCGGCTCAGCGGTCAACCTCGGTTTCGGCATTTCCGCCAACGTGCCGCGCATATTGCTCGAGGAAGGATTGCACGGCGAGATCACCTGGGTCATCGAACAGGGCGCAGTCGGCGGCGTGCCGCTGCTGGGATTTGCATTTGGCTGCGCGGCGAACGCCGATGCCATCGTTTCTTCACCCGACCAGTTCACCTATTTTCAGGGCGGCGGTTTCGATGTCGCGTTATTGTCTTTTCTGCAGATCGATCGCGACGGCAGCGTCAACGTCTCCAAGCTCGGCGCCAAACCGTATCTGACCGCGGGCTGCGGTGGCTTCGTCGACATCACCGCGCACGCGAAGCACATTGTCTTTTCCGGTTTTTTCACCGCCGGTGCCAAGCTCGAGGTCGGCGACGGCCGCCTGACAATCGTGCAGGAAGGCAGAAGCGCCAAACTGGTCGACGCCGTCGAGCACGTCACCTTCAGCGGCACCATGGCGCGGCGGCGCGGACAAAAGATCAGCTACGTCACTGAACGCTGCGTCATCGACCTGCTCGCCGACGGTCTGACGGTCCGGGAAGTCGCGCCCGGCGTAGACTTGAAGCGCGACGTGCTCGACCAGGCGGCGTTCGCGCTGAAGGTCGATCCGCAGCTCAAGGTCATGGACGCCGCGCTGTTTCGCAACGCGCCGCTGAACCTGAAACTCAAGGCCCCGGCTCATGCCTGACGCCACAACAAAGCAGATCAAGCTTCACATCGATGCAGCGGTTGCAACCGTCATGCTGGATCGCGCAGAGAAGCTCCATGCGCTGACACCGGACATGTTGGAGACGCTCGCAGACATCGCCGCACAGATCGACGCCGACACCGGGATCCGGTGTGTCATCCTGACGGCCGCCGGCGACAAGGCGTTCTGCGTCGGCGCCGACATCAATGCCTGGGCGGGGCTGGAACCGCTCGACATGTGGCGTCGCTGGGTCAGGCGCGGCCACCAGGTTTTCGACCAATGGGCGCGGCTGCGCGTGCCGGTCATCGCCGCCATTAATGGCCACGCGTTTGGCGGCGGGCTCGAACTGGCCGCAATCGCCGACATCCGTATCGCCGTCGCGTCGGCGACATTCGGGCTGCCGGAGGCCACCATCGCAACCTGTCCGGGTTGGTCGGGCACACAGCGGTTGGTCGCGTTGATCGGCGCGAGCCAGGTGAAGTATCTCGCCCTGACTGGTGCACGCATCGACGCGGCCGAGGCATGGCGCATCGGCATTCTGCACGAGCAGGTCAACGACAAGGACGTGTTAGCTCGCGCCCGCCAACTTGCCGCGGGCATCTGCAAGCTGGCTCCCGTTTCGGTACAGCTCACCAAACAGATTATCGACGCCGGCCGGGGCGATGGCGTGGCAACCGCCCTGGAATCGATGGCGGGCGCGCTCGCAGCGACTACCGCAGACGCCCGTGAGGGTATTGCGAGCTTCCGCGAGAAGCGGCAGCCTGAGTACCGGGGGAAATAAGGCGTGGGCGTCCAGTCGACGGTTTTCATCGCCTGCGAAAAGGCCCTGCTTTCGATCCCAGCACGGGGCCTCGACTCAAGACAGCGCAGCGAGCGGCGGATTCCGCTTCCTGCCCTCAGAGGACTGGCGCGGCGTCGAGCCGGGTAGGATATGGATAAACAGCCTCATCGGCCATCCGGACCTGCGGTTGTATTGTTGTCGCGTAACCAGGGTGGGTCCACCAATCGCGTCGGAGGCCGTTGATAGAAAGCAACGCCAAGGCAGTCCAGATGCGCGCGGGCCACGTCCGAATGGTCGTTGCAACCGTAATCTGGCATTCTCGAAGCGTTAGCAATATGCACAACGGCAATTGCCCGGCCGCAAGCGGGCATTCAATAGATAAAACTGGAGGAGAACATGGGTAAGAAACTGATTGCCACGGTTCTGGCGGGTGCGTTTGGCATCGCCGGTACGTCGTTCGCGGCCGATAATTCCGTCGAGGTCCTGCATTGGTGGACTTCCGGCGGTGAAGCCGCCGCCTTGAACGTACTCAAGGGCAACCTGGAAAAGCAGGGAATAAAGTGGAACGACATGCCGGTCGCCGGCGGTGGCGGCGAAGCAGCCATGACCGCGGTGCGTGCCCGCGTCACGGCCGGCAATCCGCCGACCGCAGTGCAGATGCTGGGCTTCGATATTCTGGATTGGGGCAAACAGGGTGTGGTTGCTGACCTGAACGCGGTAGCCGCCAAGGAAGGCTGGGATAAGACGGTGCCGACCGCGCTGCAGAAATTCTCCAAGTACAACGGCAAGTGGATCGCGGCGCCGGTCAATATCCACTCCACCAATTGGGTTTGGGCCAACAAGGCGGTGCTGGCCAAAGCCGGTATCAACAGCGAGCCCAAGACCTGGGACGAATTCATCGCCGATGCCGAAAAGGTGCAGAAAGCCGGCTTCATCGCCATCGCGCATGGCGGCCAGCCCTGGCAGGACGCGACGATATTCGACGGCGTGGTGATGTCCACCGGCGGCGTCGACTATTACCGCAAGGCCTTTATCGACCTGGATCCCAAGGCAATTAACTCACCGACCACCGAAAAAGTCTTCCAGCGCATGTCGCAGATCCGCAAGCTGGTCGACAAGGATTTTTCCGGTCGTGACTGGAACGTCGCCTCGGGCATGGTGATCAGCGGCAAAGCCGGATTCCAGATGATGGGCGACTGGGCCAAGGGCGAATTCCTGAACGCCAAAAAAGTGCCAGGCAAGGACTTTCTGTGCTTCCGCATGCCGGGGACGCAAGGCACCGTATCGTTCAATACGGACCAGTTCGTGATGTTCAAGGTCGGCGAGGACAAGGCCGC
>JANMYN010000729.1:0-2726 GCA_031382195.1 Betaproteobacteria bacterium | reverse complement strand
GCCGCGCGGGCGCAGAGCCGCGATAGATGCGACATTGACGATCGCCCCGGATCCCACCGTCTCGATCATGGCGGGAATCGCGTGCCTGGACGCGAGGAACATGCTGTCGACGTTGACCTGCATGACTCGACGCCATATCTGTGGATCTTCTGCCACTACGCTGCCCGTGCTGGCGATGCCCACGTTGTTGTCCAGCAGATCGACCCGCCCGAAATGCGTGAGCGCCGCATCGACCATCGCGCGGCATTGGGCATCGTCGGTTACGTCCGCGGCGCAAGCCACAGCCTCGCCGCCTTCCTCCGCGATCATTGCAACTGTCCGCTGGGCCAGGTCGAGTTGCCGGTCGACCACCAGAACACGCGCGCCTGCGCGGGCGAGCAGGATAGCGGCCGCCCGGCCGTTGCCGATGCCGTCTCCCGCGGCGCCGCCGCCCGTGACAATGGCGACTTTTCCGACGAGGCCCAAGTCCTGACAGGGATCCGGCATCAAGTCACCCGCTCCGGTTCAAGGCCGCCGGACTCCGGACAAACCGACCCGAATGAAATCGGAGTTTCCATCCCGCCGCTGTGCCCCTGCTGTCGGTTCATATATTGTCAGTTTCAACCCTGCCGTAGTGCAGCCTCATCGGCACGGATCTGCTCGATCGAGCGCTCGCGGTGCTTCAACCACCAGCCGTATTGCACTGGCCAGTCGTCCATGGCGTCGAACGCCTTTCGTCCAAGGGCAATCTCCGCCATCTGCGGCCAGCATCGGTTGACGAGTGCCTCCCGCGCGATAGCGATCAGATCGGCCCGGCCTTTCTGCAGGATGTCCTCGGCGAAGAAGGGGTCGACGATGAGCCCTACGGCCATCGATTTTATGCCGGCCTCCCGACGCACGCGCTCCGCGTAGGACACCTGGAAACTCCAGGTCCTTTTGACGCGCGCCGCCGTAGCCGATCCGAACAGCCCGCCGGAGGAGCAATCGATCACGTCGATGCCGCGCGCCTTCAATTCCCGGGCGTAGGCGACCGTATCGTCCATGGTCCAGCCGCCGTGGAGCCCGTCGACGGCGGAGACGCGCACAAACACTGGCTTGTCCTTCGGCCACACTGCGCGCAGGGCCTGCGCCACTTCGAGGGGAAAGCGCGCGCGGCCTGCAAAGTCGCCGCCATAGGCGTCGCTGCGCTTATTCGACAGGGGTGAGAGGAACTGGTGCATCAGGTAGCCGTGCGCGTTGCGGATCTCAAGCACATCGAAACCGGCGTCCAGGGCGCGCTTGGCCGCGTCCACCCAGTGGCCCTTGAGCGTGACGAGATCGGAAACGGATAGCTGCCGCGGCGGACCAGATTCCCAGGTCGCCATTGGTGATACGGCCCTGGTCGGTGACCGCTGTGGCCTCGACGAACACGCACCCCGCGCCTCCCAGCACCAGCCGGCCCCAATGCGCGAAGTGAAAGTCCTGGGCGATGCCGTCGACCGCCGAGTAGGTCGCCATGGGGGCGATGACGACGCGGTTCTTGAAGGTGATCTCGCGCAGACTGATCGGCGCGAACAGCAGTGGCTTGTTCATTGGCGCATGATGTCGCGAAAATGTTTTAGTAACATGCAATGTACCGGCCGCAGGTTGTGAATTATTCCACGCCCGGCGGCGCCGGAACATGTCGGTAATAACCTCGCCCTTAGTCCCTCAATTTCCTATTCCCTCGGCGCCCAGGCAAAACCGAGCGCGCTGACGCCATGCTGCAAAAATGCCAGCGCCTCGCTGGCCAGCTTCGCTTCGCCTTTGACGCCGAGTTCGATGCGCCGCTCGGGACTGACGCTCGGCAGGCTGAACAACTTCAGGGCCGGGTAACGCGCGATGCAGGCGTTCATCAAGTCGATGAGCTGGCTCTCGGCCGCACCGCGGACGACGATCGCCATGTCCACAGGCGGGTCTGTCCGGTGCAGGTGCGCATATTCGTTGTCGAGCACCCATTCCATCATCGGCCACGCCATTTCCGGGAATCCAGGCAAGAAATGATGCCGGCCGTGACTGAATCCCGGAACGCGGTTGAACGGATTGGGAATGATGCGGCTGCCGATCGGGAACACGCCCATCTCCAGGCGTTTCGCGTTGATCTCGGCGCCGAAGCGCGCTTCGATCTCGCGTTTCGCATCGGGATGCAATTGCAATGCAACACCCGCCGCCTTCGCCACGCATTGGCGTGTGTAGTCATCTGGCGTTGCGCCGATTCCGCCGAAACTGAACACGATGTCCGCGCGTGCCAGCGTGCTGGTCAGCACCTGCGTAATGATCTCCGGATCATCGGGCAGGTTCATGCTCCACGACAGTCCGAGCCCGCGCGCCTTGAGCAGCGCGACGATCCTGGGAAAGTGCTTGTCCTGCCGTTTTCCCGACAGGATTTCGTCGCCAATGATGAGCGCTCCGAACACGTTGCGGCTCCAGCCAGGGTAAGGGCGGCGAGTTTGCAGGCAGCGGGCAAGGGCCGTCAAGCTGGTCGGCCACAACGGATCATTGACATTCACCCCGACTCGCGGCAAAAATGGTTCGAACTAGAACTAACCCCCGGGTCAGCGGCTTTATGCCTAAGGAGCAGTTCATTGGAACGTTGCGGTCATTGGCCGAGTGCTATCAGGCATTCGAGGCCTATTCCGGCGCGCATGTGCGCAAGCTCGGCTTGACGAGCGCCCAATTCGATATCGTCGCCACGCTCGGAAACACGCCGGGCATGACCTGCAAGGAAC
>JANMYN010000214.1:0-4753 GCA_031382195.1 Betaproteobacteria bacterium | reverse complement strand
TTCGGATACCAGCATCAACTGCTGGCGACCGGTCACCGGGGCGCTTTGGCAGCTCGCCACGAGCGCGGTAATGGCGAGTATGAAGAGAACGCGGAAGAGTTGCATGATTTCAGTCTCCTTACGGGGTAAGTTGATATCGAGCGCGGACAAGCGTGTCGAATCCGTCGCAACGGCGCTCCGGCGTTGCCGGCCCGCCATCCGCGGGGCGCATCGTAACCACAGCGCTGAAAGGATAGTCGACGACCCGGCGCCAGTCCGTGCGTTGGAGCACATTGACCAACTGGCTGCAGCAGCCAACTCGACGCTGCAGGCGCATCGTTGCGTCAGGCCGGGTCCGGCTTGGTCGTCTCCCGGGGCCTGACCAGGCGCTGCACTGCGTCGCGGAGCTCTTCGACTTCGTGCGCTTTGGAGATCACTTCGCGCACGCCGGCTGCTTCCACCTGCGCGCGCATTTCGTCGCTGACGAAGCCCGAGACCACGATCACCGGCAAATCCGGCTGCGCATTGCGGATCGCCCGCGCGACTTCCAGTCCGGACAGGCCGGGCATGTTGAAATCGGTCAGCACCAGATCGAATCGCTGTACGCCGGCGAGCAGTGCGTCGAGCGCCTCGCGTTGCTCGAGGAAGGCGCTGACGCGGTAGCCCCAGCGTTCCAGCGTGCGCTTGATCAGAAACACCTGCGCTTCGTCGTCGTCGATGTAAAGAATGTGCTGGCCGCGGCCTTCGCTGACCGGGTCCGCTTGCTCGGTTACAGTGGTTGCGGCTGCCACTTGGCTCGCGCGCGGGAAATACAGCTCGAACCTGCTGCCGCTGCCGGGTTCGCTGTGCACGACGATCGCCCCATCGTGCCCCTGCATGATGCTATGCGCCACTGACAGTCCCAGTCCCGTGCCCTTGCCTGCCGGTTTGGTGGTAAAGAACGGTTCGAAAATCCGCCGCAGCGTCGCCGCATCCATGCCGCAACCCGCGTCGCTGACCACGATGCGCGCATACCGGCCCGGCCGCAGGTTGATACCGGAGCGCGCCAAGGCCTCGTCCAGCGTTATGCCGTCAACGCGAATATCGATGCTCCCGGTCCGGCCCTCCATCGCGTGCGCGGCGTTGGTGCCCACATTCAGCAGTACCTGCTGCACCTGGGTCGGGTCGGCCACAACGGACGGCGTGTTGGCGGCGACGCCACACTCGATCCGCACGCCGCCGGGCAGCGCTACGCGCAGCAGCCGCGCGGATTCCTCGACCACTGCCGCGAGCGATAGCACCCGGCGTGAAGTCGGCTGGCGCCGGCTGAAAGTGAGAATCTGCTGCACCAGATCCCGGGCGCGGTGTCCGGCCTTTTGTATTTCCTCCAGGCTCACCAGCGCCTGCCAATTCGCGCCGCAATCATGGCGCGCCAGTTCGGCATTGCCCAGAATGGTTCCAAGGATATTGTTGAAGTCATGGGCGACCCCTCCCGCCAGGGTTCCGAGCGCCTCCATTTTTTGCGATTCGCGCAATTGCGCTTCGAGCGATGCCCGCGCCTGATCGTCCTTTTTTCGCTCGGTGATGTCCTGAAACCCGCCTTCGATTCCGGTGATCCTGCCGTACGCATCCCGCACCGCCTGGCCGATGACGCGGGCGTCTATCCGGCGGCGTTTGACGGTGAAAAGTTCCAGCTCGCAATCGAAGGGCGTGCCATCGCGGCCGCAGGATTCCAGCGCGCGGGATATGATTTCATACGATGCCGGCGCATTCAGCGATAGCGCCTCGTCGAGCGCAGGCACCGTGCCTTTGGGATAATCGAGAATCGCGCAAATCTCGTCCGACCACGTCAGCTCGTTGTGCGGAAACTTGAGGGCCCATCCCCCCATCAGCGTAATTTCGCCGGCGGTCTGCAGCAGGCTTTGGCTGCGGCGAAGTTTTTCCTCGATCGCCTTGCGCTCCGTGATGTCACTCACAACGACGCGGCATACGGTTGCGTTGCGCTCAGCCTGGGCAACGGTTGCCTCCAGCCATGCCGTGAAGGGCACGCCGTTTTTTCGCGACAGACGCAGTTCGCATGCTTGCGGCGTGCGCGTCTTGAAGAGCTGCTTGGTAAGCAGGTAGAAGTTGTCCGCATCATCGCGCACGACAAAGCGGATAAAAGGTTGCTTAACGAGCGAAGCGCGCTCGGCTTCCAGCAGGTTCGCGCCGGTGAGATTTGCCTCGAGAATCAGTCCGGTCTCGTCCAGCGTGAAATAGCCGACAGGCGCCAGATCGTACAGGTCGAAGTAGCGCGCACGCGCGCTCTCCAGCCCGGTTTGCGCCTGGCGCAGTTCCTCGTTCTGCAATTCCAGTTCGATCTGATGCACCTGCAGTTCGTGGAGCAAGCGCTGCGCATCGGCAGGCAAGAGTACGGTCAGGCGTTGCAGCGCCGCGCCTGGCGTATCACGGATAACCTCCTCCGCCTGCCGGCGCAATTCTTGCGCATCGCCGATGGCCGTCCCGGTCCCGGTTGAAGTTGCGTGTTTCAAGTCTCCTCCCTCTCGGTAGTGGCAACGCCATACACTGCCCCGGACTCATCGACCAATGCGGTGGCGGTCAGGAACACGCGCACGACGCGGCCATCCCGGGTGAGGCGATCCACGTGGTGCGCCTGCATGATTTCGCCGCTGCCCAGTTGCGCGATTATGGCCAGCGCCTGGTCCTGTCCCGCCTGCGGGACCAGCTCGCGGATGTTCATCGCCAGCGCCTCGGCCTCGCTCCAGCCATACAATCTGGTGGCGGCCGGATTCCAGGACAGGATCTTTCCGTCCAGATCCTGCACCACGATGGCGTCGCGCGAGTCGGTCATGACGACGGCCAGGCGGCGCAGGGCCTCGGATTCGCCCAGCGCCTTACGCGCCATTTTCATCTCTGTTATGTCAAAAAAGGTGACCACTGCGCCTTCGATCACATTGTCCAGCGTGCGGTAAGGGCGGATGCGCAGCACATACCACTTGCCTATCCGGGATTGCACCTCGATCTCTTTTGGCACCAGGGTATCGAGCACCTGCTGCACGTCCTCCACCAATCGGTCGTAGTCCTGCAGATTGGAGACGATATGGCCGACCGGCCGGCCCACATCGGTCGCGATCAGGTTGATCACCTGCGTTATGCTGGGCGTGAAGCGCTGGATGAGCAGATGATGGTCGACGAAAATCGTGCCCACGCCGGTGCCGGCGAGCAGATTGTTCATGTCGTTGTTGGCCTGCGACAGATCGACGACCTTGCCCTGCAATTCGGCGTTGACCGTGGCCAATTCCTCGTTCACCGATTGCAGCTCTTCCTTGGAGGTTTCCAGCTCCTCATTGGTGGATTGCATTTCCTCGTTGATCGACTGCATTTCCTCATTCGAGGATTTGAGTTCTTCGTTGGTCGTCTCCAGTTCCTCAGTGGTGTTCCGGAGATACTCCTCCTTGTCCCGCAATTCCTGCTTCAGCGCCGCGACCTGCGCGATTTCATTTACGTTCGCCTTCGCGCCCTTGGGCCGGGACCCGCTGCCGGCCGTTGCCGCCGGCCTCTGGGGCGCCTGCGGCACATGTTCCAGAACGACCAGATACAGCGGCTGTTCGCCCGCACCGGTGGAGACCGGCCGGATACTGAGATCGACGCCGGAAAAATCGCCGTTGGTCTTGACGCGAAGACCCGAATGGGACATGGGTCCATTTGCTGTCACGGCTTTGCGCAAAGCCGTGGTCAACGCGGGTTGCAATCCCTGGCGCGCCATTTTCAGGATGTTCAAACCCGCCTCACCGGTCGCCGGCTCCAGAAACTGGCCCGTGCGTCCTTGCAAGTAAAGAATATCGCCGCTGTGGTTGACCAGTATGCCGACCGGCGCGTACTGCTGCAGCAATGTCCGCTCGGTCAGTTCGCGTAACACTACGGCGGAGTCGCGCGCCGCTTTTGCGGCCAACTGCGGCGCAGCCACGTGCCCCGGCGGCGGCACAACCCGGCCTACGGCCAGGCGCAGCGGGATGCCTTCGTCCTTGCGCTGATAGAGTTTCGCCGTGCGATTGAGCGTGGTAAAACTTTCAGCATATTCGCCGACGGACTCGGAGGTACCCAGAAACAGGAACCCCCCGGGATTGAGCGCATAGTGAAACAGCGGAATGAGTTTTCGGTGCAGTTCCGGTCCCATGTAAATAAGCAGATTGCGGCAACTGATCAGGTCGAGCTTGGAAAATGGCGGGTCCTTGATCACGTCCTGCTCGGAAAAAACCAGCATGTCGCGGATGAGCTTGTTGATGCGATAAAAGCCGCCGCCCGGCTCTTCGGCAAAGAAGCGCGCCAGCCGTTCCGCCGAGACATCGGCGGCAATACTGGCGGGGTAGAGGCCGGCGCGGGCCTGTTCGATGGCCAGGCTGTCGATGTCGGTCGCGAACACGACCAGCTTGAAGCTGGTCTTGAGCGTTTCCATGCGCTCCTGCAGCAGGATGGCGACGGAATAGGCTTCCTCGCCGGTGGAGCAGCCGGGGACCCACACGCGTATCGCGGCGCCGGCGGGCTTGTTCGACAGCAGGCGAACAACGGTCTCCTCCTGAAGCGCCTTGAACGCCTCCGGGTCGCGGAAGAAATTGGTGACGCCGATCAGGAAGTCGCGAAACAGCGCATCCACCTCTGTCGGGTTGTTGCGTAAATAGCGTACATAGTCGTCCGCCTGATCAATCTGGTGTACCGCCATGCGCCGTTCGATGCGACGAATGATGGTGTTCTCCTTGTACAGGGAAAAGTCGTGGCCGGTCTGCGCCCGCAACAG
>JANMYN010000209.1:0-7942 GCA_031382195.1 Betaproteobacteria bacterium | reverse complement strand
CCGTCGGAAATCTGGCTTGAATTCGCCGCCGTTACCACGCCTTTTCCCTCAGGGCGAAATGCCGGTTTCAATGCTGCCATTTTGGCGTGGTCGATTTGCGCCCGAACGCCTTCGTCGCGATCGAGCACCAGGGGCTTGCCGTCCGGCGACACACCCGTCACGGTAAGCAGTTCCCGATTGAGACCGGCCTTTTGCGCAAGCGATGCGCGTCGATGGCTTTCTTTGGCAAACTCGTCGACCGGCTGCCGCGACAATTCCCAATGGTCCGCGACACGCTCGGCACTCTCTCCCTGATGAATCAACTCGTGGCGCTTGAACAGTTCCGGGTCGAGTTTTTCAAATCCGTTGACGGGGCCACCCAAACCAATATCCAGAAACATCGGTACTCGGCTCATGCTCTCGACGCCGCAGCCGATGACATAGTCCATGTCGCCGGCGGCAATCGCCTGTGCCGCAAAATGCACGGCTTGCTGACTGGAACCGCACATCCGGTTCAACGACACGCCCGGCACTTCGACCGGAAGTCTCGACAGCAACACCGCGAGCCGTGCCGGGTTTGCCCCCTGTTCTCCGGCAAGCGTCACGGTGCCGTCGATCACGTCTTCAATGTTTTTTGCTTCGACACCCGATCGTGTGAGCAGCCCGTCGATCACGTGCGCCAGCAAAGCGTCGGGCCGCTGCTCCCGCAAGGCGCCGCCGCGCCGCCCGAACGGCGTGCGCACAGCTTCAATAATCACCGCTTCGTTCATGACAGACTCCGTGTGCCGTTAGCGTACGTCCCGACTGAAACGAATCGTGCCGTTTTCAATGCCTTCGAGCACGACAGGAAGGCCTCCCGCTGCCAGCATCCATTCAAGCCGATGGTCGCGATACTGGCGCTTGATCTGGCCTTTCTTGAGCATATCCGCAAGATCGGGCAATTTCGCCACGACATCCTCCACCTGCTTCCTGACTTTGTCCACGCTCGGCCGCTGGTTCACGCGCACCAACCATGCCGCGAGGGCCGAGCCTTTCGGCGGCACCAAGCCGTACATCGCCGAACGATTGATAAACGGCGCGACGCAGACATCCCCCCAGCCAAACTGCTCGCCGTTGAACCATGCGCGCGACCCGAGTTGCCGATCGAGCCAGGCCTGGTAGCCTTCGATGTTCTTCTTGCCATAGGCCACTATTTTTTCCGCCAGCGCGCCTGTCGCACGCTTGAAACGCGTGATCTCCATGTTGCCCCAGTTGTTCGGTTCGTACTGGGTGTCCATGACGTCCTCGATCATCCGCACCCGCGCCCGCTCGGCCGGCGATTTCGGCAATAGCGGCGGGTTGGGCCACTTGTCCTCGAGGTACTCGAGAATCACCGTGGAATCGAATATCTTGAAGTCGCCGTCCATCAGCGCCGGCACTTCGGCGCGCGGATTGGCTTCGACAAAGCCACCGCCCGCGTTGCCAGACATCAGATCTGCCGGCAGCGATTCGAATTCGATGCCTTTTTCGAGCATCGCAATCTTGACCTTCTGCACATATCCGGACAGCGGGTTTTCATAGAGCTTCAACATTTTCCTCCCCTTTCCTGTTTTTTTCAGTTGCCGCACTCCGACGTCTGCTACGTCGTAAGTACGACCTTGCCGGCAACGCGCTTGTTCAGCACTTCATTGAGCGCTTCCGCGGCGCGCTCCAGTGGATAGGTCGCATGAATATGCGGCTTGATTTTCTCCGCTGCATACATGGCCATCAGTTCCCAGTTGTTCTCGCGATTGCGCTCGGGCTCGTTTTTCGTGAACGCGCCCCAGAACACGCCGACGATCGAACAACCTTTCAACAGCATCAGATTGAGTGGCACCTTCGGTATATCGCCCGCTGCAAAGCCGACGACCAGAAAACGGCCCTTCCACGCCATGTCCCGCAGTGCGGGCTCGGAGTAAGGTCCCCCGACCGGATCGTAGACGACATCGAGGCCTTTTCCCCCCGTGATCACCTTGACCCGGGCGCGCAAATCTTCCGAGCCGTAGTTGATCACCTCGTCCGCGCCGTTGTCCCGGCACACCTTCAGCTTGGCGTCGCTGGACGCAGCGGCGATGACGCGGGCACCCATTGCCTTGCCGATCTGGATCGCGGCCAATCCTACGCCGCCGGCGGCGCCTAGGACCAGCATGGTTTCGCCCGCCTTGATCTCCGCCCGGTCCTTCAATGCGTGATATGAGGTCCCGTAAGTGAGTACAAATGCGGATGCCGGGATGAAATCCATATTGGCCGGCATGGGAATCGTGCGGTCAGCCTCGACCACCATTTCTTCGGCGAATCCACCCCAGGTGTTGAATGCGATGACCCGATCGCCTGGTTTGACGCGCGTGACGCCTTCGCCGATCTCCTTGACCACGCCGGCCACCTCGCCACCCGGCGAAAATGGCATTTCAGGCTTGAACTGGTACTTGCCCTGGATGATCAGCGTATCCGGAAAATTCACACCACACGCTTTTACACTCACCACCACCTGACCGGACGCAGCCTTTGGCGAGGGAATATCCTCGACGACAAGTTTCCCCGGCAAACCGTATTCCTTGCACAAGACAGCTTTCATTTGGAACCGAACCTCTCTTAACACGAAGGGTCACGAATACCCTCGCGATAGCGTGGAGTACCCTTTTAGGAAAACTCGAAGGAGCACGAAGGGAACCTTACACTACAATTTTCCTAATTCCCTGGCGCATGTGAAGTACGTTGAAATTCAGCAAATAGCCCAACGGGTGCTTCCCGAGCCTTAGATAGGTGACGACCTGTGCCAAATGAATGGGCATTAGTTTCTCGACTGCCTTGACCTCGACCACCACTAGTCCCTCGACCAGGAGATCCAACCGATAACCGGCGTCGATCCGTTGTCCTTCATACTCGAGCGGCAAAGTCCTCTGTCGTTCGACTCTCACCTCCAACCGCGCGAGATCGGTGGCCAAGCAGGTTTCATACGCCCCTTCGAGCAACCCCGGGCCCAGTGCCGAATGAACACGCATCGCTGCCCCAAGGACTTGCCTTCCCACTTCTTCCACTCCTGCGGCTTTGTCCAGCCCCATTTGCCTCAGTCTTCCTTCGTGCTCCTTCGTGTTGTCCTTGGTGCTCCTTCGTGTTAGCGCGTGTCAGTTTCTTAGTATCTTCTCGACTTGGCGCCAGCCGGCTTCAGCCATTGGCCTGGCGCGCTTACCTTGTTCAAGCGCATGCGCGCTGGCCGCAGTGCCGTCATTCACCCTCCCCATAATTCCCTGCAGAATTCCGGCGAGGCGAAACATGTTATACGCCATGTAGAAATCCCAGTTCGGGATGTGATCCCGTCCGGTGCGACCGCAATAGGCAGCGACATATTCCTGCTCCGTCGGTATGCCGAGCGCCTTGAAATCGACCCCCATCATGCCGCGGAACTGTCCCGGCGTCAGCCGCCAGGTCATGCAGTGATAGGAGAAATCGGCAAGCGGGTGTCCAAGTGTGGACAGTTCCCAATCGAGTACGGCAAGGATCTTCGGCTCGGTCGGGTGGAACATGACGTTATCCATGCGGTAGTCGCCGTGCACGATCGTCGTCTCGTCGCCCTGTGGAATGTTCTCCGGCAGCCACACGATCAGATTTTCCATCGCTTCGATACGCTCGGTCTCGGAGGCACGATACTGTTTGATCCAGCGATTGATCTGGCGCGCGATATAGTTGCCCGGCTTGCCGTAATCCCCGAGCCCAATCCCCGCGTAATCCACCGAATGCAACATCGCAATCACGCGATTGAGTTCGTCGAAATAGGCGCCGCGCTGCTCTTTGCGCATGTCTGGCAGCGAGGGCTCCCAAAGGACGCGGCCCGCTACGTAATCCATTACATAAAACGCAGTGCCGATGATCGCGTCATCTTCGCACAGGCAATAGGTTTTCGCGACCGGGAATCCGTTTCGGTGCAATGCCGTAATGACGCGATATTCGCGATCGACCGCATGGGCCGAGGGCAGCAATTTGCCCGGCGGCTTGCGCCTGAGCACGTAGCGCCTGCCACCTGCCTTGAGCATGAATGTAGGGTTGGACTGGCCGCCCTTGAACTGTTCGATTTCGAGCGTGCCCGAGAAGCCGTCCACGTGCTCGCGCAGATAGCGCTCGAGACTCGTGATGTCGAAGCGGTGCCGCTCCGGTACCGGCATCGTACCGATGAAGTCGTCGTGCATGTTTCTTAATCTCCCCCTCAGGCTGTGTCGAGAATACCACCCTTCGCCAACGGCGTGGCAATGTACGAAGAGCCCCGATGCCCCATGCTAGAATCGGATGAAGATTATCCATCCGATAATTCCCCCTCATGAAAATCTTCAAGGATCGTGTCGCGGTCGTCACCGGCGGCGCTAGCGGGCTAGGGCGCGCCATGGCGCTGCGCTTTGCGCGCGAAGGCATGAAGATCGTGCTTGCCGATATCGAGAAGGACGCGCTGGGCAAGACGGAGAAGGAATTCAAGGAAGCGGGTTATCCGGTCCTAACCGTACGCACAGACGTATCCAACGGTCGTGACGTCGACACCCTCGCCGATAAGGCATTCAAGACGTTCGGCGGCGTGCACGTTCTCTGCAATAACGCGGGCGTCGCACCCGGGGGCACCGTCTGGGAACAAAGCGAGAAGGACTGGGAATGGACACTGGGTGTCAACGTCTGGGGCGTGATCCACGGCATTCGTGCGTTCGTGCCGCGCATGCTCGAGCAGAACGTCGACGGTCACGTGGTGAACACGGCGTCAGTGGCGGGCCTGCTGTCGCCACCGGGCATGGCTATGTACTGCGTATCGAAGCATGCAGTCGTTACGCTGACCGAATGTCTGCATCACGATCTGATCGCGTTTGGCGCAAAAATCAGGGCCTCCGTACTGTGCCCGGCCTTCGTGCCGACCGGCATTTCCGATTCGGAGCGCAATCGTCCCGCCACGCTGCGCGAAGAGAAGGTCAAATCGCAGACCGATCTGGAACGCGAGGAACGCCTGCGCCACGCCGTAAAATCGGGACGCATCTCCGCCGAACAGGTCGCCGACCTCGTATTCCAGGCGATCGGAGCCGACAAGTTCTATATTCTTCCCCACCAGAAAATCAAACCGGCGATCGAAACGCGCATGCAGGACATCCTGATCGAGCGCGACCCGACCAATACTCTCAACAAACGTTAAGGCGACGCGCCGTAGGGCATGAGTATCGTAACCGGCGCCATGACGATCAATGCCATGGAATTTCGAGAATATGATGCAATTTTTTCGTTTCATAATCGTAACTGCCCTGCTGGCAACCGCAGCCGACGCAATCGCGGGCTGCGGCTCGGCGTTTTGCTCGCTGAATACCAACTGGAGCACGCAAGGCGCATGGACCGATTCGGGTGGGCGCATCGACCTGCGCTATGAGTTCATCGACCAGGATCATCCGCGTGCCGGCACCGAAAACGTAGCTGTAGGCCAGATTCCAAGGGATCACGACGAAGTCCGCACCATCAACCGCAACATCATCGCCGGATTCGACTACACCTTCGATCCGAACTGGGGGATCGGCGTGCAACTGCCGGTTGTGGATCGCAGCCATGCGCACATCCACAATGACGCCGGCGGACAGGAGCCCGAGGCCTGGAGCTTTACCGAGATAGGCGACGTACGCGTCGTCGGTCGCTATCGATTCACGCCGGCAGACGTACATGCCGGCGCATTCGGTCTGCAGTTCGGCATAAAAATGCCCACCGCAAAGATCGACGTGGCAAACGTCGACGGCGAAGTGGCCGAACGCTCGCTGCAGCCCGGCACCGGCACCACCGACGCGATCCTCGGCGCCTTCTATAGCGGACCGCTCGGCGACCGTGCCACCTGGTTTGCCGACGCGAACTGGCAGGCACCGCTCGGAGAAAGCGATGAATACAAGCCGGGCAACCGGGCAGGCATCGATATTGGTGCGAGCTATCCACTGACCGGGCGTGTTGCCCTGCACTTGCAGCTGAACACGCTCTGGAAAGGCCGGGACTCCGGAGCCAATGCCGAACCGGAAGACACCGGCGGCACATTCGTGCATATATCTCCCGGTGTAAGCGTGGGTCTTGGCGACAAGACCCAACTGTACGGATTCGTGCAGGTGCCGCTATATCAGAGGGTTAATGGCGTGCAACTCGTAGCCGACTGGTCGATCGCCGCAGGTTTGAGCCATCGTTTTTGAAGCATTGTTTCGATCAGGGGCGGCCACGACACGACAGGTGTTTTCGTGCTGCCGCGTACGCGCGTGGCGTTCGTCCGGACGAACGAGCGTTAGATCAGACGCTCCTTGTTGTAAAACGCCTTGCGCCAGCGCGTGATGGTGACCTTCTCGAACAATCCCGCCTTGGAGAATGGATCGTTGTTGATGAAGCGCTCTGCTTCCTTGCGATCGTCGGTGTCGACGATCAGCAGGCCACCACTCCCACCGCTGCCGTCGTCCTCGATCAGGGCACCCGCAGCGAGCAAAAGATGTTTGTTGGCCGTCAGATATTCGATATGCACCGCACGATTGTCGGCGCGGATCTGACTGCTACCTGCTTTGTCTTTCGTTTGTATTGCGTAAGGCACTTTAGTTCCTCTCGCATCTTCGATCATATTCTGACGGACAAACGAATTTCCCCTCGCCCCGCGCCCCTCTTCCCTCGCCCCTCATGCAGCCTTCCGCGTGTTCTTGTTGATGAACTCCGTCATCCGCGCTACGCCCTTCTCGATCGCTTCGTTAGATGCGGCGTAGCTGAAGCGGATGTGCTGGCCTTCGTTCGGCACGCGAGGGCCGAAGTGGATATCCGCGAGAACCGCCACCCCCGCTTCGTTGAGCAGCCGCTTGCGGAACTCCTCGGAGTCCGCCGCGCCGATGAGCTTGCAGGCTTCGGTCACATTCGGCCACGTATAGAAGGCGCCGCCAGGAGTCTGACAAACCACGCCCGGCACCTTGTTGAGCAGGCCAACGATAAAATTGCGGCGCAACAAGAAACTCTCGCGCATCTTCTTCGCGTCGTCCTGAGGGCCGTTCATTGCTTCGACTGCCGCCCACTGCGTAATCTGTGATGCGCAAGAATCCGTGTTGGTGACCCAGCGCGTGAATACCGGCGCCAGTGCCTTGTTGGCCGCGAAACCGAGCCGCCAGCCGGTCATCGCCCAGGTCTTCGATGCGCCGTCGCAAATGATGGTGCGCTCGATCATGCCCGGGAACTGGGTCAGCGAACAGAATTCTCCGTCGTAGCAAAGCTGCGAATAGATTTCGTCCGCAAACACCCAGACGTGCGGATGCTTGCGCAGGATGGCAGCGATGGCTTCAACATCCCTCTTCGGGATGATCCCACCAGTCGGATTCTGTGGTGAGTTCAGGATAAGCAATTTTGTTTTCGGCGTGATCTTGGCTTCAAGTTCGGCCGGATCGAAACTGAAGTTGCGCGACTCGCGCAGATAGATCGGCACCGGCACCGCGCCCATCGCCTTGATCTGCGATTCGTAGATCGGGAAACCGGGAACCGGATAGATGACTTCATCGCCGACGCCGTGATCGGTCGTCGAAACGATTGCATACGCGATAAAGGGCTTCGCACCGGCACCGACGACGACATCATCAGCATGAATGTCGATACGGCGCGTGCGGTTCAGGAAATTGGCCGCCGCTTCGCGCAATTCGAGAATGCCGGCCGACGGCGTGTAGCCGTGCTTGCCGTCGTTGATCGCCTTGATGCCCGCCTCGCGGATATTCTTCGGCGTTGGGAAATCCGGCTGACCGATGCAGAACGAAATGATGTCCTTGCCCTGGCGCTGCAAGGCGCTGACTTCGGCAAGGACCACGAAAGCGTTTTCGGTGCCGAGTTCGTTCGCTCGGCGGGAAATGGCGGGCATGAACGGCTCTCCTCCGGAATCAAAAAGCGGGCTTCGCTGGCTGGCGCGCCCGCCTGTAAGTATCTAATAGTGAAGCGCTTTATA
>JANMYN010000692.1:0-6080 GCA_031382195.1 Betaproteobacteria bacterium | reverse complement strand
GGGCTTGGGTGCATTGGCCGCGTGTTTGTTCGACACAGAATTGGAACTGGTAGCGGTGGTACCGGGAACTGTGCCGGTAGTAGCGCAACCGACCAGGAATGCCAGCATGATATAAATCGGCTTGTTCATGTCCTTTACTCCCTGGTGAGTGAACTGTTCCTGGAGCCGCACCAATCGCCGTAGCTCCGTACAGTTCCCTCATGATAGCTGCCAACGGGACTTTGCGCCCCCAATCCGACACGCGCGCGGCATTCGATACAGGCAGGTGGATTCAACTGAACGGAAGTGGATGCTCTGCTTGCACTACTTCTCACGCAGGCTGGGTCGCCGGCGCTAGGCGTGCACTACCAGTACATACCTATCCCAGCGCTCAATAGCGCGGCACCGTCGCGTTCGTAGCTGATGCGAAAATCACTGTGGGAGTTTATGAACCACCTAGCCTCCAACTTAGTGACCCCGTAGCTTTCGAGCTTGCTTCCAACAGGAAAGCGGTACTCGAAGCCCAATTTAACCCCAACGCGATCGCTTTGTCTCAGGATCAAATCGGCTGATGTCTTTGCGTAGCCAAATCCTTGATCAGCCCGATCGCCCTGAAGGGCTCCGCCCACATATACGGCACTAAACAGATTCTCATACCATTGCCGTCCATATCCAATATCGCCCTGAACGCGGGCCACGAGGCAATCGTTGCACGACAATCTCTGCTGCTCGGCGCCTATGTGCAGCTTCCAAGCGGCGCCGTTGTCTCCGGAAAGGCCGGTGAGTCCGGGCTTGACGCTCTCAACGCCTATGAGATCAACCTTGTTGATGTAAGTCCGACCCTGGCGGATGTCGAGCTGAGTATCGCCCATTATGAGTGCCGAGTTCTGGACGTGCCCGCTGCCGGCGTCCAACACGTCGTAATACGCGGGTCTGAATCGGATCGAGAGCACATTTCCAGTGACACTGTTATGGCCCCAACCGGCCTGTAGCCACCCTAGCGGGCGCCCAAGGTGCGGCGATACCGGTTGCAGCGCCCTCACTTCCGGCGCGCCAGCTTCCAGTTGATAACGGGCCGATAATGCGTTTACATATCTCTGCCTCGTGTCTCTGTCGGCCTTGTCAAGGGGGTTGCCCACAAACTGGTAGTAGTCGAGCAGAGCATCAAGCAACGCTTGCTTGGAGGGCGTCGGCAGACTCTGAAATGTCTGCCCCTGAAGGGATTGCTTTTCCTCCACCAAGTCCTTGAACAATCCGGCCTCTTGTTGAGTGAGACTGAGGTATTTTTCGTAGAATCTGGACTGTCGCGAAGGGAGGTACGTGACATCGGCAAGCAGGGGCCTGCCCTGGTACTTTGCCGCGGCCAATTCCTCAATCATGGCCTGAGGAATTATCCAGGGACTGTTTTTCGGAATGATCTCCAGACCGTCAACGATCTGGAGTATTTCGGCCATACGGTAGCCACAGTTGAGGCGAAAAAAATGGTAGGTATAACGCTTGCCGAGCACCTCCCATGCATGCGCAACGACCAGGTCAACCGCATCCTGCGGAAGATCGAGCTTGTATTCCCACAAGTCGCGTAACTCGTTGTCGCCGTAATTGTGGTTATAAAAGTAAAAGTGGATGTGGCTAAATCCGCCGTCGTAACCCCCGAAGACACTTTTGACTATATATGTGAACGCGTCGTCGTTCTTTCCAAGGATCGCGCCGTAATTGATACTGACGTCCATCAAGCGAGTCTGTCCCTGATCCTCCCTGAAGTTAAACTTGAGAAGTGTGTGGCCGTAGTAGGACGCAGGATTTGCCAAGTATCCAGTAGCAAAAACGATACTGAGTGACGAGACGCTTCCGGTTCGCGTCCAGGCGTCAAACGCCGGGCACTTGATTGCCGTCCGGAAGGCAGGGTGAGCGCCCAGCCTGGCCTTGAGCCATAACCAGCGCGCGGGGAAACGACACTGCGCGTGCTCATTGGGGTCGTCGGCAGGGGGCGCGACAAAGGCCGCCAGTGTTGCTTGAAGTTCGAGCAGCGGATCGACGTTGCCGCTGATATCGAGGAAAAACTCGCCGCTGTGGATTGCGCTGCGCCACCCGGTAGAGCTGCTTCCGTCGGGCTCATAGTGGCCGAGCCTGAGCCAGCCCCTCTCGAATGCGAACTTCGACAGCTGAGCGGAAGTGTCCGCCTGCGCCGCCGCTGAGAAAAATAGAAATACTAAGAGAAACTGCCGGAAACCACGGAGAAAGCGAGACAACGCTGAACCAGGAGTATGTGGAGTGGAGCTGCCTGCCGACCGGTCGGCAGGCAGCCTGTCTTGATTACCCAGAGCAACTAGCGCTTACGGCATTTTCAACGATCGAGTAAAAGTTGGAAGCCTTGTCGATGTGGGGCTGGTCGATATAGTTCGGGGTAGCGACAGCATGCCCCATAGCCCCACGAATTTGCTGAATGGCATTCGCGTGACGAACGCTGTTGCACTCGAAGATATTCAGCACTGTGGTCAGGTGCTCGCCCTGACCCGATGCGGTTTCTTCGGCGAGTTTGTCATAGGTGTGGTGTATGAACAGCGCCGCCGCAACCGTCTTGCCCGAACAGGTCTGCGGACTTGCAGTTGCTGAAGTAACCGCTGTCGTACCAAGGTCCCAGATGACGTTGGAAATTACAGCAGCCCATTTGGTTTCAGTAAACAGCGCCGCCCCTATGCCACAGTCAGCGTACGGATTGGGCCCGGAACCCGGCGTCTTGTCGACTGGCTTTTGGTCGTCAGCAAGAGCAGCCATGCCCGTAGCTAGCGCAGTCGCAACCAAGGAGGCAGTGAGCAACAGTTTGAACTTGATCATTAGTCTTACTCCCTTTCTTGCCATGTATGGCATACAGCCTTTAACTTGTTTGACTGGGCGGCGCCCGCGGCGTAATGGAGTCCAACTCGCCCCATGGTTTCGTGGGCACGGTTAATGCGCCGTCGGAGTTCAGTCGAGAGTTCCCGGCGCCACCACGCCTAACTTGCCGACGCGATGAAAAAATTGTATTTGCATATCTGCAATAAGCCAAGCGAATATTTTTCGCGAGGTATTGAAAATGGCTTCATCATGGTCCAACGGCATGAAACGTAAGGCCTTGCCATGGAAGTAACACGGGTGCCTTGGAAAAAAGCACTTGGTTTTCTCTGTTCTCTCTGCCCTCTTTGGCTCAAGGTTTAGACACGCCTTCCCACTCCTTTTCTTGCAGCGTCCGCCACTGGATCTTGCCGGTGCCGGAGCGGGGCAGGGCGTCGGTGAAATCCACCAGGCGCGGCACCTTGTAGGCGGCCATGTGCAGGCGCGACCATTCCATGATGTCGTCGGCACTGACTTGCGCTTTGCGATCGTCCTTCAGCACCACCACCGCTTTGACGGTTTCGCCGCGGCGGGGGTCGGGGGATGAAATGACCGTGACCTCCTTGATGTCAGGGTGCTTGTAGAGCGTGGCCTCGACTTCGGCTGGCCAGACCTTGAAACCGGAGGCGTTGATCATGCGCTTGAGCCGATCCGCGATGTAGTAGTAACCGTCTTCGTCGTAGCGGCCGAGGTCGCCGGTGCGCAGGAATTTCCTGCCCTCGATCTCTATGAACACGATTTCATTGGCGTCCGGCCGCTGCCAGTAGCCGAGCATGACCTGCGGGCCGCGCACGACGATCTCGCCCTGCTCGTTCGGTCCGAGCACAGCCAGGGTTTCCGGGTCGATGACCAGAGATTCCGTGTCGAAGGTCGGGAAACCGAGGCATTGCTTGCGCGCCTTGTGCGCCGGATTCATGTGCGTCTGCGAAATGGTCTCCGTCATGCCGTAGGCTTCCATGTAGTCGATGCCGCACAAGTCGTGAAGCTTTTGCGCCACCGCCTCAGGCATGGAAGCACCGCCGCCGAAAATATTGGTCAGCGATGATAGATTTCGGCCTGCGGTTGCCGGATGTGCTAGCAGGTCTACCACCATGGTGGGGACGTTCGCCCAATGCGTGCAGCCGTAGCGCTCGATCATGTAGCCGGCCGCGTCGGCGTTCCAGCGCGGCAGGATCGCCATGGTGGCGCCGGCATACAGTGTCGCATTCATGCTGTGCTGCATGCCGGTGACGTGAAAAAAAGGGGCGGTTGCCAGCGCAACGGAATCCGCATGGAAGCCCTCCCACACTGCCGCGCCAACGAGCGTGTGCATGATCGTGCGATGGGTGTGCATGCAGCCTTTGGAAGAGCCCGTCGTGCCGGACGTGTAGAGGATCGCAGCCAGATCGTCCGGCTGTGCGCCGGAGGGCAGGGGCTTGTAGTCCGCTGCCAGCGCATCCGCCCAGGACACGGCGCCGGGATCGGTAACCGTAGTGCGCGGCGCGCGCACAAACCCGGGAACGTCGAGCGTTGTTTGCTCGGTCAGATAGTCGGAATAGGTTGCGACAATGGCGTGCTTGGCCTGCTTGCCCAGCAGCGGCTTGATCTGCGCATACAGATCCTGTGCGACCAGTGCAGTGGACACCCCGGCGTCTTCGAAATAATGCACCAACTCGTCGGTCACATGCATGGGGCTGACCGGCAGCACGGCGGCGTCGGCGCGCAGGATCGCGTAGTAGGCGATGATGAACTGTGGCGAATTTTGCATCTGCAGGATGACGCGGTCGCCTTTGCGCACGCCGCAACGGTTCTGCAGGAAGCCGGCCATCAGATCGACCTCGCGGTGCAATTCGCGATACGACAGTTTGCTATCGTAGAAAATCACCGCCGCCTTGTCGGGATAGCGCTGGCTGGAGACTTCAAGGTTAAAGTGCAGCGACGTCGCGGGCACCGTGAGGTGCCGCGGCAGGTGTTTGGGCCAGTGGGCGAAATGCTTCGGTTCCATCGCTTCGTTTCAGTCTGAAATTTTCTTGTTTTCGATTTCCTGCAGCAATCGCCACTGTACCTTGCCCGTGGCCGACTTCGGTAGGGTATCCACGAACTCGATCACGCGCGGCACCTTGTAGGCAGCCATTTTTTCGCGCGACCAGGCGATGATGTCGTCGGGTACAACCTTGCCGCGGCTCGCGTCCTTGAGCACAACGACGGCCTTCACGGTCTCGCCGCGCCGCAGATCGCGGGTTCCGATCACGCAGGCTTCGCGCACGTCGGCGTGATGATAGAGCATGGCCTCCACTTCGGCCGGCCAGACTTTGTAGCCGGAGGCATTGATCATGCGTTTCAGGCGGTCGACGATGAAAAAATAGCCGTCCTCGTCGCGATAACCTAAATCGCCGGTGCGGAAGTAGGCTTTGCCGCCGATCTCGATGAACGACGCGGCGGTGGCTGCGGGGTTCTTCCAGTAGCCGAGAAAGATCTGCGGCCCGCGCGACACGATTTCGCCGGTCTCGCGCACACCAAGCACGGCCAGCGTGTCGGGGTTGATAACCAGCGACTGCGTCGCGCAGATCGGAATGCCCAGGCATTGCTTCTTCGTGCGCTGCGGCGGATTGATGTGGGTGGGCGCGATGGTTTCCGACAGCCCGTAACCCTCGATGTAAGCGAGGCCTGTCATATCGTGCAGCCGCTGCGCGACGGCTTCCGGCATGGCCGCGCCGCCGCCGCCGATGTGTTTCATGCTGGAAATATCGTAGCGGCCCAGGTTCGGATTCGACAGGAAGTCGATCGCCATGGTCGAGATATTGGTCCACCCCTCGATCTTGTGGCGCTGGATGAGTTCGCCCGCCGTATCGCGATCCCAACGCGTCATCAGGACAATGGTGGCGCCGAAATAGATCGGCTGGTTCATGCTACATTGCATGCCGGTGACGTGGAACAGCGGCATGGAGCAGAGAATCACGGTGCCAGGTTGCATGTCGACCCACGCGCCACCCGCGACGGTTGTGCTCATCACCGTGCGATGCGTGTGGATGCAGCCCTTGGGTTTGCCGGTCGTGCCTGAGGTGTAGGGCATCACGCACAAATCGTCCGGCCCCGCCTGATGCACGGCGGGCGCCAGATTTTCGGCGAGCGCGTCTTGCCATACCGTCACGCCTGGTTCGCGCAATGGCTGGCGCGGTGCGGCCACCACCTCGGGAATTTTGAGATCGGTCGGCTCGGTCTGGTAATCGGAGTAAGCGGCTGCGATGACC
>JANMYN010000608.1:0-3910 GCA_031382195.1 Betaproteobacteria bacterium | reverse complement strand
GATGATCGACGTGGGAGAGACGTTGAAACGGCGCGCGAATGGATTGCTGTTATGCCGACCGATGTGCCAAAAGCGCTCGATCTCGGCTTCTTCGGGACTGACGTAGCGGCCACACATGGCGGCATTATCGCCGGAATCGGGGAGAATCCGGGCTCAGTAAGCGGCGAAATGCATTCAAGAGGCCGGTTTCCCTTCCATTGTTTATTCTGGCCCAGCCGTTATGTAACAGTCGAATCTGTGCACCAACGCGCCTCGCGTGCGTTAAACTTTTGGTGTCGTGGAACGTAGGAGGACGGTCATGAAAAAAATACTCATTGCCTTGGCATTAGCGAGCCTGGTGGCGACGAACGCGGACGCCGATGGTCGTGTCGGGTACGGTCACCATGGCCACAACCATGGAGGCGGACACTATTTCTGGTGGGGTGCCGCTCTCGGCGCCGCCTTGACGTTTCCCTTTTACTATTCACGGTACTGGGAAAATCCGGGACCGTACTACTACAGTCCTTATTACGGCCCCGGTCCCACGGTTTACGTGAACCCGCCGGTTTATGTGCAGCGTCCGCAGAGCTACGTCGTCCCCGAGACGCAACCAAAAACCGTCGTAACTCAATCACCATCCAGTGGCGTCATCGAACTGGGGCCGGTTAGCGCCCTGCCGCCCGCAAGTTCCTACGTGGCGCCGAGTCCCGACTCGGACCAGGGACCTTCTGGACAATCCTTCGTCTATCCCAGCAAGGGCCAAAGCCCGCAACAGCAGGCAAACGACCGCTACGAATGCAACAGATGGGCGATCAACGAGTCCGGCTACGATCCGGATCTTCGCACCCATCGCAATCCGGAAACTGGACCCGTGGCCTATGGACGCGCGTTGAGTGCTTGTCTCGATGGACGCGGTTACGCAGTAAGGTAATCGAAGTGTGAGAAGGTGCAATTTGCGTAACGGCGATGCGCAGAGAGTGGTCCTCCGCCGCTTATTCGCATTGTATCGAGGATACACCCCTGGGCATGCCGCATTAAATTCGCGACGGCCAGCAACGGAAATGAGCAACGAGAACTCAGTAAGGGCGTCAGGGCCAAATAGCCCGCCGTGATTGACTCGTCATGATCATCACGTCTCCCCCGGTACATGGCGAATGACTCTTCCTATTTCCTCCGCCTCGGCTTTCAGGGTTGCATCCAGTTGCGCGAGGCTTTTGCGCTGAGCGACTATATCGCCTGTATCCAACGTTTCGCTACCCACCACGCCGGAGATGCCGGCCTGCATTCTGGCCGCAAGCGTTTGCCGTTGCTGCGCGATTTCGCGCATGCGGCTGCATCGCGCGGATTCTCCCTCGACGAGCGCGGCCGGCGATGCGCTCGCATTTCCGGATGGGGCAGGAAAAGATTTACCGCAGGTTGTGCAAATCAATTCGGGTTTTGCGGTGGGGTCCGTCATGGGTTCGACGATACGCTGACCGTCGCAGGCGGTAAAGGCCTGGGAAGCCGTGACGATCGTGACGACGTGACGGCGTAACTTCCGAAGAACTTCCGACCAGGAAACCCTTCTTTATCTCCGTACTCAGTACGCGGCACCTGCCCATACCCGATCCTCTAACTTCGGCCCGCCTTTGCAACCGTCACGACCGTCACGCTCCTTCGACCACAATAATATTCCCCTTCGACGCCCGCATCCGGATCTGCCTCGGTACGCGGTATTCCTCCGAGTCATACCACTGGCGGGCGCGCGCGGCGCTGTCGAATTCCAGCACGACGATGCGCTTCGGATTCCAGCTGCCTTCCAGCACATCAATTTTGCCACCGCGGACGACGAACTTGCCGCCGTACTGCGCCAGCGTCGCGCCGACCAGCTTGCGATATTCGTCGTAGGCAGCGGCGTCGTGGACATCGATATCGACAATCATGTAAGCGGGCATGCGCAGCCTCCCTGGTTAAATAATCTGCAAGGATAGAAAATCAGGCGATCGATTGCCAGTGAAATAACGTGACGGGGACGACGGGTGCTGGGTGCTGCGTGCTGCGAAGAAGCAGTTCCAAGAGCCGATACGCCGTTCGTGCGATTACATTATTCACGATTGCCCAGGTAGTGGTTTTTGATCTTTCTCAGCACGCAGCACTGCCTCTTCGCCCCTTCTCAGTCTTCAATCCCGACCTACCCCCCTTGATTTTCCCCGTTCCGTCCAACACATGGGAAACTAGCTATCCCTCCAACTGTCGATTGCACATGAAATACAAGGACTACTACGAAATCCTGGGTGTCCCGCGGGACGCTGCTGCCGACGCCATCAAGAAGGCGTATCGGAAGCTCGCACATCAATTTCACCCGGACGTCTCCAAGGATCCAAAGGGCGAGGAGAAATTCAAGGATATCTCCGAAGCCTACAAGACGCTGAAGGACCCGCAAGCGCGGGCCGCCTACGACAAGCTGGGCAGCCACCGGCCGGGGGAGGATTTTCAGCCTCCGCCAGACTGGAGCCAGCAATTCGGTGACGGCAAATTCTCGTTCGAGGACATCGATCTGTCGGACCTGTTCGCGGGGCTCGGGGGCCGGCACCGCGGTGGCGCACGCGGCGGAAATTTTCCGGTTCCGGGACAGGACTACGAAGTCACGGCGCCTATCACGATCGAGGATGCCTATCGCGGCACGGAGCTGGACCTGAATCTGAGCGTGCCCGAATACGGCGCGCAGGGACGCATGCGCCGCGTGCCGCTGGTGTTCAAAGCGCGTATCCCCAAAGGCGTGACGGACGGAGAAAAGTTGCGCTTGCCGGGCAAAGGCGGCAGGGGATTCAACGGCGGCCCTAACGGGAATTTGTTTCTCACGATCGCTCTGCAGCCGCATCTGCTCTACCGCGCGACCGGCCATGATCTCTATCTGGATCTGCCGCTCGCGCCGTGGGAAGCCGCGCTCGGCGCCAGCGTGGAAGTGCCGACGCTAGCGGGACCGGTCCGCCTCAAGGTGCCACCGGGCACGAACACCGGGCAGAAGCTGCGGCTCGGCAAGCGCGGATTGCCGAAACGACGCGAAGGCGAAGGCGACCTGTTCGCGATCGTGCAGATCGTCGTGCCCACCTCATCCAGCGAACGCGAGAAGGCGTTGTTCAAGGAATTGGCGGATGCTTCGCAATTCAATCCGCGCGCGTCATTTCCGACAGGAGACGGGAAATGAAAGTCGAACTCACCGATGCACAATGGCTAAGCGAGCATGCCGAAGTATCAGTCGAAGAACTCGCGGAACTGTCTGGGCTGTCACAAGAGTTGCTGCGCGACCTCGTCGAGTACGGCGCTTTGGTTCCTGTCGATGCGCAGGCTCAGGCCGATATGCGATCGGCGCAATGGCATTTTGACGCTGACTGCGTTATTGACGTGCGCACTGTGAGCCGTCTGCGAGAGGATTTCGACCTGGACACGAACGCGCTATCCGTTGCCCTGACGCTGATCGAACGCATTCACCGGCTCGAAGCGCAATTGCGGGACTTGCAGACACAGATCCCGCGATTGCGGGTGAGAAGGTGAAAGGCGATACTACCGTGACGGACGTGACGGTCGTGACGACGCAAGAGAGGACGTTTTCCCTACATCTTTGCTTGATCCTCGATCCCGGGCACCCGCCGGGCGGGTATTCAAAAGAAGGTCTTGAAAGGAATTCTCGTGCCTCGGACTTATACTTTGGCTTTGGCATTACTGCTTCTACCGCGTCTCGACCGTCACGCCGTCACGGTATTTACTGGCATCATGGGCGCAAACAGTGCATCCGAAAGCCGGATGCCGATAACCAGGAGAAAGCCGCCATGCCAAACCGACTGATTGCCGCAGCATTGGCCTTATTTGGCGTGGCCGCCGCGCCGGCGCTGATGGGGCAACCCGTTGGCTTTCCTGCGCCGCCGCCTAAAGTCAGCCCCGCGCAGGGCGC
>JANMYN010000586.1:0-3188 GCA_031382195.1 Betaproteobacteria bacterium | reverse complement strand
GCACCGGTCCGCTCGGACGCCTGTTGATTCGTGGCGAATCCGGGCACGATTTCATCGACGAGCTGCGACCGGCCGCGGGAGAGACGGTGATCGACAAACCCGGCTACAGCGCCTTTGCGCGCACCGACCTCGATCAGCGATTGCGGGTACGTGACATTGATACCCTGCTACTGTGCGGCATCACCACCGAAGTCCGCGTCAGCTCCACTTTGCGCGATGCGGTGGATCGCGGCTACCACTGCATCACCGTGGGCGACGCCTGTGCCTCTGCGTTTCCCGACCTGCACGACGCGGCGCTACGCATGATTACCGTCGAAGGCGGCATCTTCGGCTCCGTCTCGAGCAGCCAGCAAGTCGCCGCTGAACTTGCCAGCGGCCTGGTTGCATGATGGCGGTGTGAAAACTGTCGCCGCCGCTGACTGGCACGCATCGTTACTAAAAAACGCTCTCCACCCGCCATTGCGGCGCCGGCGCGATGATCGAGGCGCCGATACTGGCTTACCTGATCGAGACAACCAATGGCCGCATGAAATTCGACGGACCGGATCGCGTGCTCGAGTACGGCGTCGAAGCAGATTACTTCGAGATCTGGGAACGTCTGCCCGGCAGCCAGGGCGAGAGCTTCGCGCTGCAGACCGGCGACGATCCGCTGTCGCTGCTGCTCGGCGCGGGCGAATTCCTGATTGCGGTACGCCCGCGGTCCGCGCCCCTGCCGGTCGCGGCGGACCTCGCGACTTTCGCTGCCGGCAAGAACGGACTGGTTCTGCGTCAGGCGCTGGATTTCAAACTTCGTTCGGCCGGCGCACCACGCCCGACGCCTGGAAGATCGAACTATCCACCCTGCCATGGCGACAAGGCCGCGTGATCCCGCTCGACCGCAGCTAGGCCGCGCGCTACAGCCAGCGGCGCACCCTGGCGCGGTAGGCCGCGAAATCCGTGCCGAACTTGTCGGCCAGCATGCGTTCCTCGGGCACGATCTGGAAGCGGCCGATGTAGAGCACGAACAGCGGCGCCAAAAGGTAGGCCACCCCGTTCGCCAGGAAGGTCGCCCACGCCACCAACACCAGCAGCAGGCCGAGGTACATCGGATTGCGGGTCAAGCGATACACGCCCGAGACGACCAGGGCGGAAGTGGCTGCCGGCCTGAGCGGATTGACCGTGGTGCGGGCGCGCATGAACGACACCAGGCCGGCGACATCGAAGCCGATGCCCACCACCAGGAAAGCAAGCGCCGCGCCGATACGCAGCAGGTGCGGCACGTCGATCGGCCTGACGATCCGCGACGTGAGCCACATCGCCAGCGCGATGCAAAGTGCAACCAGCGGCGGCGGGATTTTCAGTTCAAGGGCATGCAGGGTCATCGGTGTCGGGGCGGTAGCGGGGTTAAATGGACAGGTACGGCCGGGCTTACCTCGGAATCGCGTACGTGCCAACGATATGGGCGACCGGCTCAGCGATACCTTCCGAGTATAACGACACCTCACCGACGGCCAGCGACGTGCCCAGCTTCAGGAGCTTGCAGACGCCGACGATAGCCCGGTCCGCCGCGGGTTTGCGCATGAAGTTGATGGTGAGATTGGTCGTGACTGCAAGTGGAACGATGCCGATTTCGCCGAAGATGGCCACATACAACGCCACGTCGGCCACCATCATGAGCACCGGGCCCGACACCGTGCCGCCCGGGCGCAGTTCATGAATGCCGATTTCACGCCGGATGGTTGCGGCCATGCCGCCCACCGCCTCGACAGTGCACTTGGTCTGCGGAAACTCTGCGGCGAGGAATTTTATGATCTCTGCTTTGGTGGTCATGTGTTTCCTGACTCAATCCTCGCGTCAATCCTGTCTGAGCGGACAATTGCAACCAAACTTGTTCTGACCTGACACTAAATTATTTACTGTCTTGCGGCTTAAGTTTCATGCCTCTACGTTCAATGTATTTGACCAGATCTTCCACTGGTGGATGCCCCATTTCAAAAATCGTGCGGACCGAACCTTCCGTAACTTTCGTTTGACTGAATATGTCTTTTCGCATTTCGAACAAGAGTGCCCCCAGCACCTCCGCCCGCTCCTCAAATGGACGCGGCACTTGAAAGGACGAAAATACGGCCTGCATTGCGTGCAGGACCTTGTCCGAAGCATATAACCAAGCCAGCTGAGACTCCACAAACAGTGGCGCCGCATTATGGGAAGGCAGTTCGGCGATCGCAATCAGGAGTGACTCGTACACGGCTTGCTTTCGCTGCCTGATTTGATCCTGGCGCTCTCTGTTTTTCTGGAACATCCACACAACGAGTCCAGCCACAGCCGTGGTAAGGGCTGCGAAAATTGGTATCAGCTTGTCCAGGTCCATAAATAAACGAAATTCGTTGGTGCTAACGTCGTGGTCAGCCGCGCCGATCGGCGTCCGCTGCACCTAAGGTTATGCTATTTTCGACCGTGTTGATCAAGTGGTCGGATCCCATCTTCCCGGACTATTTTGTTACCGATGTCCTCGGCCGCTCACTATTCACGGCGTGATCCATCGATCGGTATATCGGGCGGACTTCCGGCTTTTTCCGCAAAGGCAATAGCTTCGTTCACTCTCGCTACCGTCGACGGCGTAAGGCTCGGCACAGTACGTGCAACGCTCTCCATCACCGTCCTGGAAGAATCTATCGCCAGTCTCAGAAGCTTCTGCGCAGATGGGGTGTCGTTTTTGTTAAGCAGGAGAAAGACCGAAGACATGACTTTCAAATGTGTAGCCATTTCGCCTGCGTGCATATTAGCTCCCCAAGCATCGCCAGCACGACGGTCAAAATAAATGCCTCCGTAAGCACCTGCGATGAGTCCAATCGTCACAGAAAGGGCACAGAGCGCGATTACGTTCGTTATCTTCAATTTTTCTCCATCGTGAAGTCTTAAGTCAGAAACTTGCGGCGCCGACAGGCATCCGCACCAATGATGAGTTATGCCTCATGTGGGCGATGCGTTATTTGCCAACTACCGCTAGCAATGCTTTGGGGTTGGTTTGGGCAATCGTGAGCAATGTACGTGCCGCACCACTAGGTTGCTTACGCCCTTGCTCCCAACCCTGAAGCGTACGAACGGACACACCAAGAAGTTTGGCGAACTGCGATTGAGACAACCCCGTGCGCTCGCGCGCTTCAATGGCGGGGGACAGGACAACTTGTGTCTTTCCCGCTTTCATT
>JANMYN010000581.1:0-2107 GCA_031382195.1 Betaproteobacteria bacterium | reverse complement strand
CGGGATCATGTTTGACCAGAGCGGGCCGCAGAGACCGCCGGTCAAGGTGGGTCCATCCGACGGAGGGATTATGCATTGGGTGGCCCCTTGAGTTCGACAACATTGCCCTCGGGATCCGTCACGTACAGGGAGGGTCCCTCTCCTTCGGCGCCGAAGCGCTGGGCAACGGGGCCGACTTCGACGCCGCGTGCCTCGAGATGGCGGCGAATGCTCGATGCGTCGAATGGGTCAACCCGAAGGCAGAAATGATCCAGATTGCGTCCCTCTTTGCCGGGTGCAGCGCCACCGGCGCTGCCAAGCTTGCCGTCGACCGGCACAAGATCAATGAGAGACCGGCCGGCTCGCAGTTGGATGAGACCAATTGAATCCTGGCGGCGCTCGATCGTGCAACCGATCGCTTCGCAATAGAAGCGAAGCATCCTGTCGAGATCAACGACGCGCAAAACAAGATGATCGATTTCGCGGATCCGTATCATGTTGAGTCATTCCCCCGCAGCACACGCGTTGCCGCGCGGCCATCACGGCTACCGCCGACATTCGTTACTTCATCGACGCACTTTAGCGCTCGCCCTGCGTCCCCTGTTTCGGCACGGCATTCCTGGTCAGTCAATCGCAACAACGGCCTCGATTTCCACCAGCAATTCCGGCTCCACGAGCTGATCTACACCGATCATGGTCGCGGCGGGCGGATTCTTGTGGGAGATATAGCGGCCACGCACATCCATGACCGCCTTGCGCCGCTCCGGGGACAGCTCGACGATATAGATCGTGAACTTGATCACGTCTTCGAACGTGGCACCGATCCCGCCCAGGGCAAGTTTCAGATTCTCGAATACCTGCACCGCCTGCGCCTGGATATCACCGGCACCAACGACTTTCCCCTGCCTGTCGACCGCGACCTGGCCGCTGATGAAAGCCAGGCTGCCGCCCTGCGCCACGGTCACCTGCGTATACATGCCCAGGGGTTTCATTCCCGGCGGATTGACGAACTTCTTTGCCATTTTCTTTTCCTCCCACAGCGATTTTCGCAGTTTATGCGACTCGGGACCCTCAAGGGCACCCTCGCCAAGAAAAACATTCACCGCAAAGTATTCTGCATCACGCGGCAGAGCCTGCCTCCAACACCGGCTCGGATGAGCCCCTCCATTTGCGCAAGAAGCGGTCCGCAATCACCACGCACAAATCGAGGCCGCAATAGAGGCCGCCGACGCACAGCGGCGGATTTGCGCTCGTCAGCGGCAAACCGGGAACTTCGGGCACCCACACCCAGTTTCCAATCCACGTGCCGTACAACTCCATCAGCAGGGAGATGACGAACATCGTCGCGTACAGCGGCCGGTTGCTGCCGAACGCCATGAAGAGCAGGAAAATGACCGCCAGTACCGCGCTGACGGTGTCGGTGGAGGTCAGCAATGCCGTCGCGCCGTAGCCGGCGGCGAATGCGCCCGTCACGATAACGGCCCATTGCGGCAAGCGCGGCGCGAAGGTCAGGCCCAGCGCAAACAACAACACGTGGCCCGGTGGCACGAAGAACGGAACATTGTGAAGCCAATAACTGTACAGGCCCCAGAGCACCGAAAGGCCGCATTCTCCGAGAGTCGAGATAGCAAGGCAAAGCATCAGCGGCCAGCGCAATTGGGGGTTGATGCGCGCGAGCAGAACCAGGAACAGCGCCCAGGTCCAGACGCTGACGGCGAACTGGCCCGGGATGCCGCCGATCCAGTCGACCGGCAGTCCGACGATCACCGTCAGCATCATCGTCGCGAGCATCGGCCGCGACAGCTGCGGAGACGGTGCTGGCGCGCGCGGTGCGGAATTGGCCGACCAGCGCATCGGCAATAATCGCGATCGATTCACGATAATCACGCCGTCGCGGCGATCGGATTCGCGATTGTCTTCGTCAATGTCCTTTGCCACCAAGAAATAAACTCTTTGCAGTCGAGATTTCAGGCAGCCTGGCTATTCGCCACGAGCGCCAGCACGTACTCTTCAAGCTTGCGGCCATCGACGTGGAAACGCCGGATGCCGTCGGCCAGCTTGTCGGTGGCCATCGCGTCCTCGTTGTGCATCCAGCGAAAGGCCTTTTCGTCCAGGGCGATTTTTTCCG
>JANMYN010000521.1:0-5710 GCA_031382195.1 Betaproteobacteria bacterium | reverse complement strand
CGACGCCGGACTCCAGCGCATCCCAGGAGGCGACGTACGGATCGAAGGCGATGACGTCGAGGCCGAAGGCCCTGGCCTTGCGCGCCACCGCGCGCCCGATGTCGCCCAGGCCGACGATGCCGAACACCTGGCCGGCGACGTGGCCCATCGGACCCAGGTTCTTGCGCGTCCACACACCGCTGCGCACCAGCTTGTCGTGCAGCACGAATTTCCGCGCGCAGACCAGGAAGTGCATCATGGTGTGGTTCGACACTTCCTCGGTGCCGAACGATGCCGTGTTGGCCAGTACGACACCGTTGGTCCTCGCAGCGTCGAGATCGAGATGGTCGTAGCCGTGGCCGAACGAGACCAGGCCCTTGCAGCGGCCGTGCACGCCCATGTGCGCGAAGGCGGCCCGGTCGAAGCCGTGGCCCTGTAGCATGGCGACATCCGCATCCTGCAGCGCCTGGATCAGCTCGGCGGCGCTGTTGCCTCCGTAGCGGATGACCGTTCCCCCGGCGAGCAGGACGGCGCGGCTCTGCTGCTCCAGCGATGACGTGTCGAAGGCCTCCGACTTGGCGGGGCCGATGTAGAGGACTTTGAAGGGCTGCGTCATGCGTGCTCCGAGTTGGAGTTCAAAGTTGGCGGCTGCAGCGGGACGACGCACCGTATCATGCCCTCCGGGAGCGCTCAACTCGGCAGTAAAGTTTTTGCACTGCCGCGAGCCTGACCATGGTGGACTGCTTGCCAGCGATCAGACACTTCCCTCATCATTGTCTCCCATCCAAGCTCAATCGGCACAGACGCTCTCTTTCAACCACGACGACCATGGACGCCTCGAAATACGGAACGCTGTTCGAATCCCTGCAACGCACGGCGAAAAAACACGGCGATCGCCCGGCTTACGCGGTGCCCCCGATGGCGGGCCGCGCCTACCACCCGGAGGGGTGGGAGGTCACCTGGAGCGAGACGCTCGCCGCGGTCGAAGAAAAAAAACGCATCTATGCGCGCGCCGGCTACGGCTACGGGCATCGCGTCGCGATGCTGTTCGACCAGCGCCCGGAGTTCTTCTTCCACTACTATGCGCTGAACGCGCTCGGCGCCGCCGTCGTGCCGGTCAATCCCGACTATCGCGCCGACGAGATCCGCTACGTGGTCGGGCATTCCGAGGCGAACCTCGCGATCGCGATCGACCGCCGTCTGCCGGAAATGGAAGCGGTTGCGCGCGACATCGGCAGCGGCCTGCCTGTGGTGTCGTTCGAACGCTTCCCCGACGTTCTGCCCGCACCGGCGCGGCCGGCGCAATCGGGCACGCCGGGCCCTGCCACCGAGGCGGCGCTGCTCTATACGTCCGGCACCACCGGCCGGCCTAAGGGCTGTGTGCTGACCAACGAATATTTCCACAGCTTCGGCGCCTGTTACTTATCGCTCGGCGGCCGGCTCGATTTCCGCGAAGGCGAAGAGCGCCTGTACAACCCGCTGCCCCTGCATCACGCCAATGCCCTGTCGGTGTCGACGCCGGCGCTGCTGCTGTGCGGCGGTTGCCTGATCTTTCCCGACCGCTTTCACGCCAGCACCTGGTGGAAGGACCTGGTGGCCACGCGCGCCACCGCCGCGCAGTTCCAGGGCATCATTCCCAACATCCTGCTGAAGCTGCCGCCTTGCCCCGAGGAGCGCCAGCACAACGTGCGCTTCTCGCTGTGCGCCGGCGTCGAGCCCAGCCAGCATGAGCTATTCGAGAAGCGCTTCGGCTTTCCGGTGGTCGAGATGTGGGCGATGACCGAGACCGGCCGGCTGATCAGCGACAGCATCGAACCGCGCGCGATTCACACACGATCCTTCGGCCGGCCGAGCGTCTGGGTCGAGGCGCGCGTGGTCGACGAGCAGGGCCGCGACCTGCCGGCGAACGAGCCGGGCGAGATGATCATCCGGCACAGCGCTGAGTCCCCGCGCAAGGGATTTTTCTCCGGCTATCTGAAAAACCCCGAAGCGACCGAGGAAGCCTGGCACGGCGGCTGGTTCCACACCGGCGACGCGGTGATGCGCGATGAGACCGGCATGCTCTATTTCGTCGACCGAAAGAAAAATATCATCCGCCGCTCCGGCGAGAACATCGCGGCCGCTGAGATCGAGGCCTGCCTGACCGCGCACGACAAGGTGAAACAGGTCGCGGTGATCGCGGCGCCGGACGAAGTGCGCGAAGAAGAGATCATGGCCTGCGTGATCGCGAAATCGCGCGACGATGTTGCCGACGAGGCCGGGCGCCGCGCGCTTGCGCAGTCGCTGTTCGACTGGTGCTTCGAACGCATGGCTTACTTCAAGGCGCCGGGCTGGATATTATTCGTCGACAGCCTGCCGCTGGGCACCTCGGCCAAGGTGCAGAAGATCCATATCTTCCCGGCCGGCACCGATCCGCGCGCGCAAGCCGGCGCGATCGACCTGCGCGCGCAGAAGAAACAGAAGAAAACCGTCGCACACTGAACCCGAGGAATCCACCAATGCAACCCGCCCCGCTGACCCCCGATTGCGCCGCCGGCGTGATTGCCCGTTTCCTGAAGGCGCGCGGCGTCGACCGCATCTTCGCGCTGTGCGGCGGTCACATCATGCCGATCTGGATGCGCGCCGATGCCGAGGGCATCCGCATCATCGACGTGCGCGACGAACGCGCCGCGGTCTACATGGCGCATGCGCACAGCGAACTGACCGGCGGACTCGGCGTCGCGCTGGTCACCGCCGGGCCGGGCATGACCAACGCGATGACCGGCATTGCCAACGCGCACGTCTCGCGCGCCTCGGTACTGGTGCTATCCGGCGGGCCGCCGCGCGCGCAGGAAAACCGCGGCGGACTGCAGGATCTTCCGCATGCCGAGATGGCGCGGCCGATCACCCGCTACGCGCGCAGCGTGCGCGAGCCTGCGCTGGTGCTGCAGGAACTCGACGAGGCGGTGTCGCGCGCGTTCGGCCAGGGCGGCGAACCCGGGCCGGTGTATCTCGACTTTCCGACCGACACCTTGCGCGGCGAAGTGCCGAAAGCGTTGCAGCTCGAAGAACATTTCCGTCCGAAGCCGCGCCCGGTGCTGATCCCGGGCGACGACGACGTCGCCGCGGCGGTCGATCTGCTCTGGTCGTCAAAGCGCCCGCTGGTGATCAGCGGCCGCGGTGCGCGCGGTGCCGGCCCGGAACTGCGCGCTTTTCTCGATGCGCTTGGCGCGCCCTATCTCGACACCGGCGAGAGCAAAGGACTCATTTCGGATGACCATCCGTCGGTGATCGCCGCGATGCGCGGCGCGGTAATGAGTCAGGCCGACGTGGTGGTCACGATCGGACGGCGGCTGGATTTCCAGCTCGCGTACGGTTCGCCCGCGATCTTCGGCGAAGCGAAATTCCTGCGCATCGGCGACGCGCCATCGGAGATTCGCGACAACCGGCGCGGCGCGGTCGAACTGTTCGCGCAGCCGGCCGCAGCACTCGCCGCCATCGTGCGCAAGGCCGGCAAGCGCGCACCGGCGATCGACCGCGAGTGGGTCAACGGCCTGCGCAGCCAGCACGCGCAGCGCGCGCAGAAACTGCGCGCGTCGATGCAAAGCGCGGCTTCCGACAGCCAAGGCCGCATCCATCCCAATCGCGTGCTCGCCGAACTGCAGAACCAGCTTCGATCCGATGCCGTCGTGATCGCCGATGGGGGCGATTTCCTGAGCTTCGCGCGCGTCGGATTGTCCTCGTCGACTTACCTCGATCCCGGATCGCTCGGATGCATCGGCATCGGCACGCCGTTCGGGATCGCCGCCAGCCTTGCGCTGCCCGACCGGCAGGTCGTGGTGGCCACCGGCGACGGCGCGTTCGGCTTCAACGCGATGGAGATCGACACCGCGGTGCGGCACAAGGCGCCGGTGCTGATCGTCGTCGGCAACAACGGCGCGTGGCAGATCGAGGTGCACGACCAGAACGATACCCACGGCAAAGTGGTCGGCACTTACCTGCAGTCTTCCGATTACGCGCAGATGGCGCGCGCCTTCGGCATGCATGCCGAGCGCGTCGAACGGGCGGAAGATCTGAAGGGCGCGATCGAACGCGCGCTGGCGAATCGCCCGGCCCTGCTCGACGTGGTGATCTCTCCCGAGGCGCGCTCGTCCGACGGCAAGTCGGGTCTGGCCTGGGTGCCCGACCTGCAGCCTTTGGCCGCGTGGGATGACGCCGAGCGTAACTGGCGCGCCGGCACCGTGCCCCACCGCTAGAGAAACCGCTTTGCTCCGGTGCAGCGCTTTCCCGCCGCCCGGCTCGATCGCGGTTCGCCGCTTATGGTGGATTACCCTGCGTGCGAAGCGCGTCGGCGTTATGGGCGCCGGCCCGGTACCCCTTTATCGCCTTGCCGAAACTTACGCGCGTTTGGGTGCCCTTGGGGTCTTGAGCCAAGTCCGCGCGAGGAGGTCGGGCGCGGCGTTTTCGAGCGCGGCCAGCCCCTGAGCGGCACGCGTTGTCCATCCTCGTCCGCGGCCGATCAGGTCCGTCCACGCCTCGTCTATCTCCCAGGCGCGAGTTGCCTTCATGCATTCGAGCAGGGCTGCGGCTTGCAGGAGATCCTTGCGCGCCTTCTGCAGATGCGAGGCCCTGCGCTCCCCGAACACCAGCAGCTTGTGCAAGGCGTACCGCGCCGGGTGGGGGATGTTCACGGCTACAGCCCCCTCGTCGCAAAACACAACCGCCTGGCCTATGTTCTCCAACAAGTACTCCATGAATTTCAGCGGCTGCATCGCCACCCTCAACTGCCGGTGTTCGTAAGGTGCGTCCCCTCCCCGATGCAACGTCGTCAGGAAATCGATTTCGCGCACCGGCTCGGAGTCGGGCCCGACATAGAACTGTCGCAGCGTTCCACCAAGATCGGTGAGCTGGAAGTACCAATACTCCCGGCCCTTGACCGTCTTCCTGGCGAACGAACCGCGCAGGCTGCCTACCGATCGCGACAGCTCGGACGCCAGCGTGGCGTCGAACAACTGCGCATAGGATGTTTGTGCGGTAACGGAAAGTTCGGTGAATCGCGGCATCCGGTTATACGTCAGGGAACGGGATTTCAGTATAACCACGGGCCCTTGGTTATACTAGACACGCCTCACTGCTAGTATAACTACCGGCCCGTTCTTCCTGCGCCCGCTTCAGCGCCAGACCTGGCGTTTCTTTCAATCGGGTCTGTCCCTGAGGTCGCTCACGATTCGAGTGTGAATTCCTTTGTGAAGGGAACGCGCTTGCCTTGCGGATTGATCTTCCCTTCGCGCTTTCCCATCTGACACCTCTTCGGCTATTGTCCATCTTCAAAAGTGTCCGTAATACCCGGATCAGCGCAACCAGACCCCAAGGTTCTACCGAGTTCGATATAAGGAGGCCGCCATGCTAAAGCAAACCGCATTTCTTCCCGGGATATTCGCTTGCATATTCGTGCTCGGCCCCACCGTTCACGCCTTCGCAGGCGAGGTCAAACTCGTGTCGGACCAGTGGGACAGCGTCTGCCGCGTGGACGTAACGTGGGGCCCGAATTCCCCGGAAGGCACGCCGGTCGAACAATATCTCGACGTGCCGAGGCACTGGTTGATCACCAAGCCGGACCGGCTCTGCTATCGCCGCGCAAGCACGCCCGACAATTGTGATTCGGGGATGACGCAGTGGAATACACAGTGGAAGTGCGGCGACAACGACCGAGCCGGGACAGAGGACTTGTCGTTGCAGTAGAGCGCGCGAC
>JANMYN010000496.1:0-3953 GCA_031382195.1 Betaproteobacteria bacterium | reverse complement strand
GAGTAGGCGCGGTTGCCGCCGGCGGCGTTCTCGACCACCCACACCGGCATCGACGGGCTGATCACGCCCGCCATCGGGCCGACGGCTGCATGGTGATGCGCAGGCGCGAAGGCAATCGTGCCACCCTGCGCAAGCCCGCGCGCAGCATCCACGTCCGCGGCCCAGCCTTCGTAGAGGATCGCGCCGATCACCGCGCCCTGCATCGGCCCGCACATCTCCGCCCAGGCGATCGGCGGTCCGGCATGCAGGATCATGCGCTCCTGCATTTCCGGTAATTGCTGCCTGGCAATGCCGATACCGGTAAGCAAGGGTTGGGCGGCAAGAAATGCAGCGTAGGCGGATTCGTTGGCGCGTTCCACATCCGGGTGATTGAGCAATTGCGCGAGACACCAGCCCGCGGCGCGGTTGCCGCCGGCCGGCGGCGTCCAGTCCAGCTGCACCGACTTGCCGCCGGCCTTCACGATGGAATCGGCAAACGACTGCAGGCCGACATTGATGATCTGGCGGCCTTCCTGGAACAGCGTGCTCATTTAAACCTCATGATTCATCCGCATTTCGGTTGTCACTGCGCGGCGCGCGCCTTCGCCATTGGCGCGACGATCGCGGCAGCCAGCCGCACCGCCTCCGCGTTGTTGTCGACGAGCAGCAGGCCGGCTTCGCCGAGCGCGCGGGCCTGTCGCGCGAGATCCTGCGGGTCCGCGGCCGTGCCGCAGATCTGCCCGACGAATGCGAGACTGCGCCCCTGTGCGGCTGCGGCGGCGCGTGCGCGATTAATCGCCGGCACGAGTTCGCTCGCCGGGTCCATGTGGCTGCCGTAGCCCAGCACCACATCGAGCAGGATCACCGCGGTCTGTGGATCTTCGGCTTCCTTGACGATGCGCTCGGTGCGCAGCCGGTAGTCGATCATCGGATGCGGGCGGCCGCGGGTGAAGACGTCGTCGCCCAGATCGACCAGGGTGTGATGATGGCTTTGCCACACATCCGCCAGTTCGTGCGCATTGCGCGTGGGCGTGTTGGAGTGCACGTCTGGGCTCAGTTCACCGAGCAGCAGCGTGGCCTCATAGCAAAAGGTGCCGCCGCTGAAAAGTCCGCGCACGTAGCGCTGCGAGTCCGCGAATTTCGGCAGCCCGGCTGGCAGCACCGGCGTTTCGGCATAACTCGCGCGCGGCTTTTCTCCGCGCGCAAGGGCGACCGCCGCGCGCGCGGCATCCTCGAGGGTCTTCACCGCGTGCACACCGGGACGTGCAACGTTCTTCGGGTCCGCGCCGAGAAAGTTCACAACCACCGGCTTGCCCGCCTTCGCCGCCACGGCCAGCACCCGCTCGGCCACTTCCGGTGAAGGCGGTTTCGAGATCAGCACAATGACCTGCGTCGCGGAATCGGCGGCGAGATCCTTCAGGCCTTTCAGCATCGAGATGCCGCCGATATCCCGATGCAGATCGCGCCCGCCGGTGCCGATCGCCTGCGATATTCCGGAGCCGAGCCGGTCCGCCAGCACGGTGACCTGCTGCAAGCCGGTCCCCGACGCCGCCACCACGCCAATCGGTCCGCGCCTGACCACATTGGCGAAGGCCAGCGCGATGCCGTTGACGATGGCTGTGCCGCAGTCCGGCCCCATGACGATCAGGTCTTTCTCACGCGCATACTGCTTGAGCGCGAGTTCCTCTTCCACAGACACGTTGTTGCTGAACAGCATGACGTTGAGCCCGAGCCGCAAGGCCTTCATCGCTTCCGCCCCCGCGTAATCGCCGGGCGTGGAGATCAGCGCCACGTTTGCCTCGCCCGCGACTTTGAGCGCCATGTTGATGCTGCGCGGACGCAGTGCCGCACGCGCTTCGCCGCCGTTTTCCTCGGGCTGGCGCGTGAGGCTTTTCATCGCCTCTTCGATCGCCGCGGGCAACGCCGATTTCTCACCCTGCACGACGATCAGCAGATCGCTTGCGCGTGCGCCCTTCGCGTCGACACGCAAGCCCGCTTCCGCCAGCAGCGCCAGGTTGTTCTCGGTGGCCATCACCGCGGAGGCCTGTTCGACGCCGGGCAGCTTGCCCAGCATCGCCGACAGTTGCATCAGCGACACCGAATCGCGGTATTCGCGGGGAACGATTTTTACCAGAAGGGAAGGCAAGTCACCGACTCCCGATTCATCAAACGATCGCGGCCGTGCAGCCGACGCCGCGGTGGAACTGATTCGCGCGCGCGGCCCGAGGCGGCGGCGAAACAGCCACAAGATCCGGAGCGTACCCGAAGAGCAAGCCGCATAGCGTATCGGCGCCCGAGCTGTGGCCGCTCGCGAGCGCATGCACGGTCGCGGCGACGACATCACCCGCGCCGGCGAGCGCCCTGGTCACATCGACCAGGTGCTCCGCGAAACACCCGTGCGCCGCGTCATTGAGCATCTGCCGGCTGATCGCGTGGGTGCGCAGCAATAGCGGCGCGAGCGCATCGCCCAGCGGCGGCAGCAGTGTCTCGATGCCAAAATCGCAGCCGGCCCGGCTCCAGAGCGACGCGAGATAACCGGCGATGAAATCGTCGCCCGAGGGGGTCAGTCCCGGGCCGAGCCCCACCAGTCGTGCCAATGCCGCGGCAACGGCGGCGGCGTCACGGCGTTCGGTTGCGCACGCGAGCATCGGCAGCGCCTGCGCAAGCCGCGCGAAAAATGCGCGCGAGATCGCAGAGCCCGCACCGCCGCGATTCGCAAGCAACGGTGCAATTCCCTGCTCCGGCGCGCGTTCGTACAGGGTTGCGCGCACTGCGCGAAGCTTCATTGCCATGGTCGCGTCGCCGCAGTGCGTCGGGACGGGGGCGACCTTACCGTACCAGCGCGCCGCTGCAGACAGATCGATGCTGACTTCGGCATCGGGCACGCGCAACATCGAGTTCTTCAGGATCGCGTGCTGTCCGGGGACCGGCCATGACTCAAATGGCGCGATCGCGCCGGCGAGGCGGATGCCGTGCGGACTATTGGCCAACGTCCGCGTCAGCAGCGTGACCAGTTCACCGGTATCCGATTCGATGTTGCAGGCCCGTGCGAACACGCTGTGCACCCGACCGCGCAGCGACGCCGGTACGCGATCGCCGACGCAGTCCGCACTCAGCATGACCGGCCTGAACTCGGGGCGATCGAGAAATGCCCCGGCAATGCTGGGCTCACGCACCAATGGCGGCCAGCGCGCGCTTCGAGTCCGATACCCAGCCGAAAATCCCGCCCTGGGCCTTGATCATCGCCAGCGCGGACTTCTGGAACTCCGGGAAGTACGACCCGACGCAATCCGACAGCACCACGCATTCGTAGCCGCGGTCGTTGGCTTCGCGCACGCTGGTGTTGACGCACACCTCGGTAGTGACGCCGCACACGATCAGCGTCTTGATGCCGCGGTCGCGCAGAATCAGCTCGAGATCGGTGGCGTAGAACGCGCCCTTGCCGGGCTTGTCGATCACCGGCTCGCCGGCCCTCGGGTACAACTCCGGCACAATGTCGTGGCCGACTTCGCCGCGCACCAGAATGCGCCCCATCGGGCCGGGGTCACCGATGCGGATCTTGCCGCGGCCGCGCACCAGCTTGCTGGGCGGGCAATCGGTCAGGTCCGGCCGATGGCCTTCGCGCGTGTGCACCACCAGCATCCCGCGCTTGCGCGCCGCCCCCAGCACCCGCGCGGTCGGCGCGATGGTCGCCTGCAGCGGCGTGACATCGTTGCCCAGGGCCTCGCCAAATCCCCCGGGCATGACAAAGTCCCGCTGCATGTCGATGATCAGCAGCGCGGTGGACTTCGGATCGAATTCGAGTTCGTAGGGTTCCGCTTCAATTGCCATGCTCGCCATATTGCCTCCCTCGCGTCATTTTCGCCGCCGACCGGTGGATTCCGCGCGGCGTCCCTAGGTATACTCAATGGTATACAAGATGCCACATGGGGGAAAGCCGTGTCCATGACCATATCTTCGCTGCTTGCCGATTA
>JANMYN010000418.1:0-2656 GCA_031382195.1 Betaproteobacteria bacterium | reverse complement strand
CTTCGAAGATCTTCTGCCGGTCCTCCTCGAGGATTCCCGGAACGGTGTCGGCGACCGAAACCACGAACATCCCGTCCGGCAGCGTCACCCGAACAGCGACTTCGCCCGCATCCGTGAACTTGATCGCATTGCCCACGAGGTTCAACAGCACCTGGGTGATACGCCGCTCGTCGCCATTGGCGACCGGCAAACCGGGTGGCACGTCGACTACTAGATGGAGTTTCTTCTCGGCGGCCAGGGACCCCACTGCAGTGGCCACGCTCTGCGTCACTTCTTCAAAGGTGTAATCGTTCAGCGAAAGCGCGAGTTGTCCCGCCTCGATCTTGGAAAGATCGAGCACGTCGTTGATCAGCCCGAGCAGATGCCGGCCACTTTTCTGCACGCGCTCGAGCACATCACGGATCTTGTCCGGAACCTTGCCGTAGATCTGATCGACGATCAGTTCGGTATAGCCGAGAATCGCGTTGAGCGGTGTGCGCAGTTCATGGCTCATGTTGGCGAGGAACTGCGATTTATGCTGGCTCGCGACCTGAAGTTCGTGGCTCTTCTGTTCGATTTCCAGAAACAGCCGGGCGTTCTGAATCGCCAGCGTGGACTGCGCGGCGAAAGTCTGGAGGAGGTCCACTACTTCCAATGGGAAATCTCCGGGAGTGTTTCGTGAGACGACAAGGCTGCCGACAATCCGCGCCTCGCGCAGCAACGGAACCGCCAGCACCGCGCGTGCTCCGGCCTGCATGGTCGCCTGTTGAAGCGGGCCGCTGTACGCGCCCTCCACGCGTAAGTCCGGAATCTGAACCGGCGCCCGTTCGGAGGCAGCCCGTCCGGTCGCGCCTTCGCCCATGCGTAACGGCGTCGCCAGCAGCACGTCGACCAACTCCTGCGGGAATCCGTGCGTTGCCCGTGCCCGGAACTCGCCACTTGCCTGGTCATATTCGTAAATTGCGCCTCCGTCCGTCGCCGAGAGTTCCACCGCTCGTGTGACGATTGCCGAAAGTACCTCCTCAAGATCGAGCGTCGAGTTCACCGCCTGGCTGACATCCGTAAGCGCCCGCAGTTGCCCGACCGAGCGCGCCAGGTCCTGAGTCCGCTCTTGCAGTTCCTTGAACAATCGCACGTTCTCGATGGCGATCACGGCCTGGTCGGCAAAGGTTTTGAGCATATCCATCTGCTTATCCGAGAACGGCGTTGTTTCGGCGCGACGGATGATAATTACGCCTACTGCTAAGTTCTCGCGAAGCAGAGGAGTGGCCAGAATGTTTCTATAGCCTAACCACTTGGCAAACTCCCGCGCCCCGGCAAATTCATCGGCAGTTTCGGAGAATAGATCGGGTACGTAAATCGTCTGGCGACGAATGATGGCGCGACCGCTGACCAAATCCTCGCGAATCGGTACCGGCACGTTGTCGTCTTTCGAGAATGACGATCCAAAACGAGCCGCTAGTCGTAACAGGCCGTTGTCAACTCGGAGAATTGCCGCGCTGGTCGACCCACACAAAGTTGCAGCTCGTTCAACGATTACATCCAAGACAGGTTGGACGTCGGTCTGCGACCGGCTGATCACGCGCAGAATCTCGCTAGTGGCCGTCTGTTGCTCCAGCGACTCTTGCAGATCCCGAGTGCGCTCCTCCACCTTACGTTCCAGTCCCGCATACGACTCCTGGAGACGCCCGGTCATGCTGTTGAACTCGTCGGCCAGCGCCTGCAGCTCGTCCCCGCTCTTCACTGCGATTCGATGATCGAGTGCTCCCGCACCTATGCGGGCAGCCCCCGCGCGCAGCACCTGGATCGGTGCGACCATGCGCCGAACCAGGATCAGGCTCGCGATGATCGAGATCACGACGCCGGCGAGCACCAGTATCACGGTGCGCCAGATCGATGCGTACACGGACGCACACGCCTCTGCGACCGGCAACTCAACAACGACGGACCAGTTCAAAGGTGTGATGGCCGCGTGCGCTGACAGCACTTCGGTTCCGCGCATGTCCCGGCCGATCATTGCGTCAACAGATGTGCCGTCCTTGCCAACCGGCGCTGCGGCGGTCGCGCGGACCTGCGGAAGTGTGGATAGATCGGTTTTCTGCAGCACCAGGCTGATGTCCGGATGCGCGATCAGCCGTCCCTTGGCGTCCACCACATACGCGTAACCGCCTTTGCCAACCTTCAGGTTCGAAACCACGTCCCAGATGAATTTGAGGTTGGCTTCGGCAGCAACGACGCCCGCGTCTTCCCCCGCCCCGGCCATGGCAATCGTCATGTAAGGTTCCGACTCCTTGCGGAAGTAAACCGCACTGAAGTAGGTCTTGCGCGCAATCGCGTCCACAAATTTCGGATCACCCGAAAAATCGGCGTTGCTGCCGATGACGTCCATCGCAAGACGCGACACCCGCAATTGCTCATGTCCCGCGGGGTCGATGTGGCTCACCTCGGTGATGGGGGGCACCTGGCGCAAGAGCCGCAACGAGTCGAGGCGCCGCTGATCAAGCGGGACACCGCGCGGACCCCACGGCGTCTGCGCGATCCAGGCGAGATCGTGTTCGAGCTCGCGTACGAACTGCTCGATCCTGATCGCCGCCGCCGCAGCTTTCTCGTGCTGGATGCGGGCGAGGGCCGATTTGCTTTCCTGATAGGAAAAATACATATCGACCAGCCCACTGAC
>JANMYN010000371.1:0-5577 GCA_031382195.1 Betaproteobacteria bacterium | reverse complement strand
CAAGGAAATGCGGCCTGCGGCGAGCCCGGGATGAATGCCAGCGTGAAACAGCGATTCGCTTGCGTAAATATTGCCAACGCCGACCACAATGTGACTGTCCATCACGACTGTCTTGATCGCGGCGTGGCGTCCGCGGGTACGGGTGTGCAGCCAGTGAGCATGGAAGTCGATTCCCAACGGTTCCGGCGCCAGCCGCGCCAGCAGTGGATGGCGATACGGATCTTGTGCCTCCCACAGAAGGGCACCGAACCGACGCGGGTCGGTGAGTCGCGCGATAACTCCGGAACCCAGCACCAGATCGACATGATCATGTTTGCCGGCTGGCGTTTGCTTGGGGACGACGCGCAGGCTGCCGGACATGCCCAGATGCAAAATCAGCCAGCCGGTACCGCAGTCGATCAGAATATATTTGCCGCGCCGTTCGACGGCGCGCACGGTGCAACCTGAGACTCGCGTGGCGAGATCGCGTGGCACCGGCCAGCGCAGCGCGCGATTGCGCACGATCACCGCATCAATGCGCTGACCCTGCATGTGCGGCGCCAGGCCGCGGCGTGTGGTTTCGACCTCCGGCAGTTCCGGCATGCGTGCCTGCTATTTTTTTGCGACGACGCGTGGATCGAGCAGGCGATGCCCGACTTCCACGCCAAAGTGATAGCGCATCGCGTTGTCGCTGCGCACCAGCTGGAAATCCGGCTCTTTTTGCACAATGCGCATGGTCACCGTTTTGCCGCTCTTGAAGCGAACGTTTACCTGTTCGCGCGGATGGCTGCTCTTGTCCGGTTCGACGCTCAGTGCCGACGTGTAACGCCATTCGTCGGCCCAGCGATTGAAATCATCCTGCGACAAAGGCGCATCCTTCGCTGCCGCAAATTCGCCGCTGGCCGCCCAAGTGCCTTTGTCGTCGCGCGCAATGCGGTGGTGGACAAAGTCGAAAGCCACCGGTAGCTCCCCCTCGTCGAGCAAACGCCGGCTCAGCATTTTGGTGACATCCGTGGGAATGCCATAACCGTAAAGCGGCGCAACCAGATAGACGCTGTCCGCGCTCGCCACATATTGTTCGTAGGTAATGTCGTTCACGCGGCCAAATGCGATCGCCTGGTCGTTAAGGGTCACACGCACCAGCGGCGGATTCAGATCGAACTGGTTGAGGTCGGCATTCGCCAGTTTTTGTTTGGCGTTGGCATTGACGATGTCGAGGAGGCGGTCCACCTGCGTGGTGTCCGCCTGTGCTGTCAGCGGGGCGACAATCCGCCAAGCGCCGTCGTGTTTTTCCAGTTTGATGGCGGCGCCGCCGCGCGGCTCGACGCTGATGCGGGTAATGTCGTTACGCGCGAGCTGTGTAACCTTGATCGACGGAGCGGCTTGCTGCCACGGCCTGAAATAGGCGTACAACGACAGCGCAACCAGCGCTGCGATCAGCGTCAGGTTCAGCAGAATCTTCGACTTCATGCCCTGCGTCGCCGCCACCAGATGACGCCGCCGCAGACCAGCAAGGCAAGCGGCAGCACCAACAGAAAACCGAATCCCAGGAGTGCGAGTCCGGAACGCGTCAGTTCCAGCGTCAGGTCGGAGCGGGTGCGCGGCTGCACGGTGATGAGCGCGTCGTCACCGGCCAGCCAGTTGAGCATGTTCACGCCCAGATCGAGATTGCCCAACGTACCGATGAACTGATTGGCAAGGAAATGTCCGCTTCCCGTCACGACGACGCGCTGCTTGCGCGCCCCTACGGAACGTTCCAGCGCCGCCGCAACGACGATGGGTCCGCGCATATCCTTGTTGCGGTCGAAGGCGACGTTGTCGTTGATGCTGCCCGTCTCCAGCCAGCCGTCCTGGGCAACTTGCACCAGCGGCGTAAAACGCCATTTGCTTGCTTCGCTGGCCGCGATCCGGCGCGCATACGGAAAGACGCTGGTGACGGTCGAATTTTCGGTAATGCGGTGCTGGCCGTAGCCGGTCGCGAGCGCGAAAGTCGCGGGCAGCTTCAGGCCCCCGGCGCGCGGATCGATTACCGTGCCCGCCATCAGACTGAGCGCAAGTTCGTCGGCGAGGCCCTGCAAGCCGTGGAGGGAACCATTGTCGATCAGCCACAGCAGGTTGCCGCCTTTCTCGACCCAGTGCTTGATCTTGAGGACCTCCCCGGGCAGCAGATCGACCCGCGGACTGGCGATAATCAGCACGGCGACGTTGTCAGGCACCTCCTGGGCGAGCGCCAGATTCAGGGCTGCGGTCTTGAATCCCTTCACGCGCAGTTGTGCGCCGAAATCGCCGAGATCATGATTGGCGCGGCCGTCGAGTTTACGCTCGCCGTGCCCGTCCAGATTGCTCACCAGGCGTTCCGCCGAACGCGCCAGCCGCAGCAGAAGATTGGTCAGGTCCTGTTCGGTCAGATTGGTGAGGTGCTCGCTGCGCCCGTTGTACTCGACCACGAGTTCGCCATTGGCGCGTATACCTGCCGCTTGTGCTTTCTGTGGCTGCTCGCGCGGATCGACGAAGGTCAGCGCGAAATCCTTCTTTGCGCGCAGATAACTACCGAGGAAAGTCTCGACCGTTTTGCGGGCATCGCCTTCGGCATCTTGCGCAGTCGCGTAGGCCGTCACGTTGACGGGGCCGGTAATCTGCTTAAGCACATCGATGGAGGCCTGGGACAAAGTGTTGCGTTGGCCCTGCGTCAGATCCCATTGTGTCTTGATGTCTTTGGTGACCCAGATGATCGCCATCGCCAAGCCGATCAGCAGCACCACGAACAAGCCGTTCTGGAGCAGCAACTGCAGTTTGATTTTGCGGTTCAGCTTCATGCGCGTAGCCGGTCGGCGTCGAGGCGCCGGATGGAAAGAATGAGGAATAGCGCGGTCAGCAGTGCGAAATAGATCAGGTCGGTCACCGCAACGGCGCCGTTCATGAAACCTTCGAAATGCTTGAGCAGCGAGAACAGGTGCACCGGGCTGCCCGGATCAGACGCGGCAATGTTGATCAGCCACAGCACCAGGAAGGCGGCCAGTGCGCCGATCGCCGCCACGACCGGGTGAGTGGTCAGGCACGACACGAACAGGCCGATGGCGGCAAAGCTGCCGGTCAGCAGCAACAGTCCAAGCAGATTTGCCACCAGCAGGCCGTAGTCGAGCTTGCCGCCCATCAGCAGCGACAAGGCCATCAGCACGATGAGGCCGCCCACCATGCCGAGAAACAGGAAGGTGGCGAGAAATTTTCCGAGCACGATCTGTGTCATCGACAACGGTGCCGACATCAGCATGGTCATGGTCTTGTTGCGGCGTTCCTCGGCGATTAGGCGCATAGTGAGTAGCGGCACCGACATCAGCAGCACGATTGATGCGATACCGAACATCGGCACCACGACAATCTCGGTCAGTCCCGGGGCGTTCGCCACGCGCGCGAGTTGTCCCTGAATGGTGAGGAAATAGTCCACCCGGGTCAGGAAGATCCAGGCGAGGATGACCTGCAGAAAGGCCAGCACCACCCACGCCAGCGGCGAGGCGAACAACGAGCGCATTTCCTTGGTGATGATGGTGCCGATCATGCCGGTGCCTCCTCTTCTCGTTGGGTGAGCTGCACGAACACCTCTTCCAGGCTGGCGTGCGCGGGTTGCAATTGAAACAAACCCCAGCCGCGCTCGACCGCGGCGCGCACCAAATCGTCAGTGGGATCGCTTCCTGCGCGAGGATGCACGCGAAACAGATTGGCGTTGACGGCATCGACCGCGGCACCCCCGGCGACGCGGCCGATGTCCTCCGGCGTTGGCGGATTGCGCAGGCCAAGCTGCAGCGTCTGGCCGCCGCGAAACTGCTTGAGGGCGTCGATAGTGTCATTGAAAACGACTTCGCCGCGATGCAGGATCTGTACGCGATCGCACACTGCTTCGACCTCCGGCAAGATGTGCGTGGACAGAATCAGGCTGTGATCGCGGCCCAGGTCCTTGATCAGGGAGCGCATCTCGCGGATCTGATTGGGATCAAGGCCGATTGTGGGTTCGTCGAGAATGATCACGTCGGGTTCGTGGATGATCGCCTGTGCGATACCCAGGCGCTGCTGATACCCCTTGGAAAGCGCACCGATCAGTCGGCCGCCCATGTCGTTCAGCCCGCAACGGCTTTTGGCCTGCTGCACGGCATGGTCAAGCGCGCCTTTCTTGATTTTATGCAGGCGTCCGGCCAGGCGCAGATATTCGTCTACCTTGAGTTCCCGATATAGCGGCGGAATCTCGGGAAGGTAACCGATGCGCGATTTTGCCTGGGTCGGCTGATCGATCAGATCGATGCCGCAGATGCTCACCTCGCCGCTGGTGGGCGCGAGGTTGCCGGTAAGCATTTGCATGGTTGTAGTCTTGCCCGCGCCATTGGGGCCGAGCAAACCGAGGATTTCACCGCGCTTGAGGTGCAGGGAAACCTCGCGCACCGCGCGATTGCTGCCGTATGACCGCGACAATGCCTGTGCGGAAACGGTTGATTCTGAGCCAGCCGTGATGGTCATGCGCTTGCCTTGTTGATCATATGTTTGGAGATCTGCCGTTGATTTTGCGACCCCTCTTCCGGATGCCTCGAGCTCCGGATTGCACCGGTGCAGAGTCCGGCGGATGGATGCGGGTCACTTGTGATGGGCGCCAAATATACCTAAACTGAGCGTTGGATTGAAGAACTTCGCATGGGATCGGCTCCTCTAACGGTCGTACGAGCAATTCTGCAATCTCATAAACCCCCTCACATCCATGCCAATTCTCGCTGCTTCCATCATCTTGTTCTGCCTGGTGTTGGGCGCCTGCGCGCACCCCGACGCTCGCGCCGGGGGCGCCAACCGCGTTGCCACGGCTGGCGCCGATGCAGCCTTGTCGGCGCAAGCCGATCCGGAAAACTTTGAAGAGAGGGCTCGCGAGGTGTTCGGGACAAAATCGCTGTCCAGCGCCGACTTGCCCGACCGCAAGTTGGATTCGGACTTGCTGTATAAGTTTCTGCTTGCCGAAATCGCCGGCCAGCGCGGGAACTACCAGATTGCCGCGCAAGCTTATCTGGAAATGGCCAAGACCACGCGCGATCCGCGCATCGCGCGGCGTGCCACGGAAGTTGCGCTGTACGGCCGCTACACCGATATTGCGGTGGAAGCAGCCAAGATCTGGCTGGCAACTGAAAAGGATTCGACTGCAGCGCGGCAGACACTGGCGTCCCTGTTCGTCAACAGCAACGACCTGCAGTCGGCAACACCGTAGTTGCAGCAGATGCTGGCTGCGGACGGCGACAACATCGGCCCCGCGCTCGCGCAGTTGTATGCGTCGCTAGCCAAGCACGCCGACAAGAACGCGGTACTGGCGCTCGTCAAGGAATTGACCAAGCCTTATCGCGAGCGGCCGGAGGCGCATTTCGCCGTAGCGGAGGCCTCGCTTGCGGCCAACAAGTACGATGCGGCACTGGTGGAGATCCGCGAGGCCATGCGATTGCGCCCGGATTGGGAAACCCGTGCGCTGTTCCAGGCGCAGCTCCTTAATCGCGAGTCACGCGCCAAGGCGCTGGATTTTTTGAAAGCCTTTCTTGCGGCCCACCCGAAAGCGCAGGAGGTCAGGCTTGGCTACGC